>NZ_QOZX01000018.1:0-232272 GCF_008368895.1 Bacillus sp. BB081 | reverse complement strand
TATCAAATATGTTAGGAATAGATACGCCAACAAAAAAGGCAATCCCTCCTAATAATATATGTATATATATCCCTTTAAACATTATATTTAATTTAAGTTCTTTCCTCACTAAATATATTCTTAAAAAGCATACTGTAAATTCTACAACAACCATTACAAATGTTGCGCCTAAAGCGCCTAAGTATGGAACTGTTATTAAATTAAGAGATAAGCTTAATACTGCCCCTATCACTAAAGGTACTAAAAACTGTTTATCTTTTTCAAATACCAGCGCATATTGATTCGCAAATACTCCACCTAAAGGTATAAATATAATTATTAAACTTACCCAAAACATTAAATTTGACATAGGAGCAAACCCTTTTCCGAAAAACCACGGTACAAATTCAAAAGAATTAACCATTACTACAACACAAAATAATATAGAAGTTACCAACGTATAATCCATTGATTTTTTTAAGATTTTATCAACTTCAATACCATTATTTTTCGCAACTAAATTTGACATTTTAGGTAGTAAAACTATACTGAGTGATGTAATAATAGTTAATACTATCCTTGCAATTTTTTGTGAGTGATCGTAATATGATAATTCTATTGGACCAGCAATCATACCAACAATGGTTTTATCGAATGTGATATACAATTGAATGCAAAGTTGTGGAATTAGCAAAAGGAAAGCTCCTCGAAAAAATTTTTTAAAAGTAGCCCTGTCAAAAGCAAATTGGGTTATATATTTTTTTATACTAACCCAAAAAACTAGATTGCCTAAAAAATTGCCTACAGATAAAATTAATATATATTTCCATAAGTCGCTTTCATTTTTAATAACTATAAATATTAAAATTAATGTTATAGATTTTATCGCTATATTTCTCAATACAATTTTCTTAAATTTTTCGATCCCCATATAAAACCAAGATATATCAAATATTACACTTATTAGAAAAGGCAACTGCAACCAAAAATACAGCTGATAATTTTGAGCACCATACATAACGAATAGTATATATCCTAATAAAACTATCGCCCCTGTTATTAATTGTATAATCCAAAGGTTCCAGAATGTACTATTTAAAACGCATTGAGAATCCCTAACCTTCGCAATATTTCTAACCCCAAATTGTGCCATCCCCAGTAAAGATATTACAGTTAATATTTGTACAATAGAAAAAGTATAACTATTAATCCCTAGAGCCTCTACTCCTAAAGTTCTAGCTAAAAAAGGCAATGTGATAATAGGGATAATAATAATAAACATTTGATAAAGAGCATTATACAAGAAATCATGTATAATATTTTTCATATTGATCCCTCTACTTATCTTTCATCTTTTAATTACATCAATCTAATAAATTGAGTGCAAAGTTGGTAACTCGAATTGATGCCTTTCCATCATTAAATTCATCAACATACTCATATTTAAAGTTTTTTATATCACGCTGTAAGTTTATATTATCTATATAATCCTCAACACTTAATAATATCTCTTTTAATTCTTCAAATGAATATGCTATTGGTCCTGGAACAAAATCTTGATAGTTAAAATAAAACTCTCTATTTATTTTTATATAACTATCATAGTCATATGGGTAGAATATTACTGGCTTTTCTAAAATACAATAATCCAAGAAAACAGAAGAATAATCTGTTATTAAAATATCAGTAGATTTTAATAATGTTTCCAAATCATCAACGCCAGTAACATTAGTAACACTACCACCATACTTACTTAAATCATTTTTAAGATTCCTTACATTCGGATGTAGTCTAATTAATAAATTTACCTTATCAAATACTCCTTTATTCTGTAAGTCATCTAAATCTATCGGTAAATCAAACGATTCCAGGGTTTCTTGTCGAAAGGTTGGGGCATATAAGATATTTATCTTATTACGATTTTCTTCCTCCTTTTGTACTGCATATAAAGAATCATTACGCGGTAATCCCATATTCAACAACTTTTCCTTACTAACATTTAAGGCTTTCGATAAAATTTCGCCCCAAAAATCATTAGGAACTACAAGATAATCGGTTTGTTCTCCTTCTTTAATCCAGCTATTTACTAATTCCTTATCAATTTGTTGAAGCCCTATATCTAAACCGATTTTCTTTAAAGGAAGCCCATGCCATAATTGAATATAAGTAATTCCTTTTTTCTTCTTTAAAAATGCTTCTTTATTACAGTTATCTATCCAAATCTTAGAAGTATACATATGGTAAAAATATCCTATACTTTTCCTTCTGACAATTGTAATATTCTCATATTCATTTGGAATTTTAGCCTTATCATCTAATACCCAAACATATTTTAAGTCGCTCCTCTTTTTATACATTTCTTCAAAAACATATCGAGGACTACATGAAAAATGCTCTCCTCGATACGATGTATACATTACCTTCTTTTTATTTATAGGGAACATATAAAAAAGAGCATATACAACCGAACTTATCAATCGATAGACTTTATATTTAAAATTAGCTTTCAAATTAATTTCTCCTCATCAACTAATAATCTAATTCACTATCTCATTTCAACCTTCAAATAATTTTAAAAATAATACAAAAAGAGCCTTACAATAATAAAAAGGCCCTTTTTCCACTCTATAATTTATGTTTTATATCAAAATCTTCAACGTAACGTTTCTTAATTAAAAATAACAATACAAGATATACAACAATATCATTATCATAACCTAAATATTGCAAGGACATTATTAATACTAACGGTAAAATAAAAACTATACAAAATTCACCCTTATATCCTCTTAAACCTAATATTAGTTTCCTAAACAATCCCAAAAGGAAAAGAATATATATACACACTCCAATAATTCCTGTTTCCATGGCAATATTTATAATGAAATTATGCATATTAGTATTAACTAAATAATGAGGTACATATTGCATTAAAAAGCCATAACTGGAATATATACCGTTTCCAATCATATAGTGAGTCTCATTAAAATGCTCAAAGAAGGCTTTCCATAATGAAATTCGGGAGGCACCCCCATCTGTACTTGGATCCCCTATTCTTAGAATAACATCTGTAACAACTTCAATAAATCCAAATAACAACATAGGGATTAAACATATAACAAAAAATTTAATATAATTATTCTTTATATATATTTTTTTATAAAAAAGATATATAAACGGAATAATCATCGCCATTTGAGCTGTTCTGGACAACAGAAGCATTACATTAATAACAAATATAGAAAGCATTAGAAACTCCCTAATTTTAATCTTATCATTTAGTATAAAATTAAAATACAACAGTTGTACTAAGAATAATTTTGAGGCCCAAATATTTTTATTACTATGACCAAATATTGGATCTGCCCCTCTACTGATAGCATAAGCATCAATAGAGTTTTGTATATTCAAGAAGTAGCTTAAGGACAGATTTTGACTCATATATACATATATTATTTGTATAAAACTTAAAATAATTATTAACTCTAAACACAATTTAAACCGCTTATTAAATTCGGAATCTATTTTTACCTTCTCAATAAAGTTTGGAACCACTAGTAAAAATGCAAGGTTTACAATAAACTTTATATATAAGTTTATTTCAAAATTATTAAAGTAAAAAACATTTAATAATCCCCCATATAATAGGAAGAACAAAAGGTATATTTGCCATCTATTAACTTGTTTAAAATATGGTAAACACATCAAAGTAATTAAAAGAAATAACGGTATATATATTTTCATTTCCAAAAACAAGCTAAATGTTGCAACCATAATAAGATATATAATTATTTTATCATAATTTTTCATTTTCTTTCCTTCCATAGATTCAATACTTTATTTATATAGTTAGTGCTTATATCATTTATTGATTTTTCCCCAGATATTTTTATAAAATAATATATATATATTATTTTTTATTAAAAATATTGATATCCTATGTTTAAGCGGCAAAAATTCACTATTGTCTTTTAAAGTAATAATATCTTTCCTTAAAGCCTCTATATTTTCTCCGTTATCTATTAAGTAATTTAATTTATAGATTTTTAACCTCAACTCTAAAGCACCCATATATTTCACTAAACTCGGATCTTTTTTAATAAAATCTCCTATTAACCTTATTGTATTAGCCAGTGACTGTTCAATTATCGGATTATAACTCTTAGTAATTGAACCTTTTCTTTGTACATAGTAATATGGGGCAAAATCTATACTATCAATGGATTTTGTATAGTATAAATATCGTGGCATAAAACCTACATCTTCAAAGAAAGCACGATTTTCAAAGTATAGTCCATTTTGTTTAATTATTTCTGTCCTATATAACTTGTTCCAAGCTACAACAAAAGGCTCATCATGTTTACACAGAAAGTTCTCTAGAATATTACCATTTAATAAATCTTTATTAAAATAACATTCTTTCTCACGTATCTTACTTGCATCCTCATCTAACCAAACCTTTTTAAATCCACTAATCACCAAATCAAGACTGTCTGCAATAATTTTTTTATACAAAATCTCATACATAGATTTATCTAAATAGTCATCACCATCTACAAACGCTATAAACTCTCCACTAGCATGATTAATTCCCGTATTTCTTGCGGCACTTAAGCCTCCATTTTCTTGAGAAATTATTCGTACACGTTTATCACACTTTGTAAACCTATTAGCGATATTTACTGTATTGTCACTTGAACCATCATTTATAACTAATATTTCAATTTCCTTAATACTCTGCGCAATAAGACTTTCCAAACACTTTTCAATATAATCCTCAACATTATATGCTGCTACAACTATACTAATCTTAGGCTTCTCCATAGTTTACCTCCTTCCATTGATTATATAATTCAATAAATTCTTTATTATATTTGGAATCATTGGACCAAGGACCCATTAAAATATGATTTTCATATAAAGAGTAATCCACCTGAAAAATATTTGCACTATCTTTAAAATAATTTAAACTTGCAAATTTAATTTCCGTTTCAGTATACATATTCCCTAAGTATTTTACCACTTGACTAGCTGTGTGCCCTGTGTCTACTGAATCATCTACAACCAAAATTTTATTTATATTCTTCATCTCTTGTTTATTCATATCAAAATAAATTTCTCTATCTACATTTTGATTATGAACTCCAGATTGAATTTCTTTACGTCTTAAATATTCTTTAAGGGATTTAGGAATAATTTTTATTACAGGTTTTATAAATTCTTTTAACTTATTTCCCTTACGTACTGCTTGAATTTCTAATAACGGCACTCTTAAGTACTCGCTTATTGTTTGTCCTATTAAAAATGACCCCTTAGCTATAAATATAACTACATCTGGCTGAAAATCCTGTTCAATTTTAGTTGCTAATTTTTTGCTTTCTATTTCCAAATTTCTTATTGATAATTCTACACAATTCACTGTATTTACCTCTTTTTATTAATTTAAAAACTCTAGCAAACTTAGTTATATGATGGGCCACCTGTAGGCATTCTTTTTGAACATATTTTGCCCTTTTCAAATTTTCTTTGAATTTCTGTGGATCACCATTAAATTCTTCCATAACATTGTAATTTCTACCTAATTCTATAAATGTATGCGCATCACTACCTATAGCCTTAGTTGTATTATATCTGTTCGCAATTTCTAACTGAATTTCTGAAAAATACCTCTTTATATTTCTACCATTGTGAACTTCAATGATATCAATTAAATCTAGGTTTTTTTGAATCTCTTCTTCCACCAAAACTGTTTTATATCTTTTTTCATCATACGGATGAGGAATATATACTATTCCTCCTTGTTTTTTTATCTCTAACATTGTATCCCTTGGGGATTTTCCCGGGCTTATCTTTTCATTTATAAATAATCCTATTATTTCACCCTTACTAGAAAATATTTCTTCTCCAATAATTACCCTAATAGAATGTTTCTCAAGAAAAGGTTTGAATTTTAGCGCACCCTCAATTTCATCATGATCCGTAATCGCTACCACATTTATTCTTCTTAATTTTAACATGAGCAAATAGAACCACTTGCCTAAAGTACTATCATGCGAATGGCAAGTATGGGTGTGTAATTCGACATTTATTCCCATATATTTCTCCTACTTTCTAAACAACTTAAAAAATTTAATATGCCCCTTTGCCCACTACAACATCCTTGACAGTTAATAGCAAAATCTTAATATCCAACCATAATGATGCATTATAAGCATAATATAGCTCTAAATCTACCCTCTCTGGATATCCTACATCACTTCTCCCGCTTACTTGCCAATAACCTGTAAGACCTGGCTTTACAGATAAAAACTCATCTTTTCTTTCTCCATACTCTACCAACTCTTCTTGGACCACTGGTCTTGGACCAACAAGGCTCATATCACCTTTTAAAACATTTAAGAATTGTGGAAGTTCGTCTAAGCTAGTCTTCCTTAAAAATTGGCCTACTTTTGTTATGCGTGGATCTTCGCTCGGTTCTAATTTATAATTATTATCTATATATTTTTTATATAATACTTCATTACTTCTTAATTTCTCTTCCGCATTTACAATCATTGATCTGAATTTATAAATGTAGAATTCTTTTCCATTCTTCCCCATACGAATCTGTTTAAAAAAGACAGGACCTTTATTATCCCCTGTCATATATAAAATTGAGATTAAAAGAAAAATTGGAGAAAAGATTATCAATCCAACTATTGCTCCACTTAGGTCCATTACTCTTTTTAAACATAAATATATACCACTAGGTTTTCTTATTTTCAACGTACTTTGTTCTAATGGCTCACTTACTATTTCACGATTCCCCAAATATATCACCTTTCCTTTATACAGTTACCTTTTCTCTTTTTATAACTTCATTCATGTAATTTATTAATTCTTCATTTAAATTTTCATGCTGTAACGCCATCTCAATCGTCGTCTTAATAAACCCAAACTTCTCACCAACATCATAACGAGTACCTTCAAAATCATAAGCAAATACACGTTGAATTTCATTTAATCTTTGAATCGCATCTGTTAACTGAATTTCCCCACCAGCACCTGTTTGTTGATTCTCAAGGAACGTAAAAATTTCTGGTGTTAATACGTAACGACCCATAATCGCTAAATTCGATGGCGCTGTACCTTCTGCCGGCTTTTCCACAAATTGACGTACTTGATAACGACGGTCATCTTGTTCAACTGGATCGATAATACCGTAACGATGTGTTTCATTTTCTGGCACTGTTTGTACACCAATAACTGATGACTGTGTACTTTCATATTGATCCATTAATTGACGTAAACATGGCGTTTCTGCTTGTACAATATCATCACCAAGTAATACCGCAAATGGTTCATTTCCAATAAACTTACGTGCACACCATACTGCATGTCCTAAACCTTTTGGTTCTTTTTGTCTTATGTAATGAATGTTAATTTTTGATGAAGCTTGTACTTTTTCAAGGATTTCTAATTTTCCTTTTTTAAGTAAATTTTGTTCTAACTCAAAAGAATGATCAAAATGATCTTCAATCGCGCGCTTTCCTTTTCCAGTAACAATAATAATATCTTCAATTCCTGATTCTATTGCTTCTTCTACTATGTATTGAATTGTTGGTTTATCGACGATAGGTAACATTTCTTTCGGCATCGCTTTCGTTGCTGGTAAAAATCTTGTTCCAAGACCAGCTGCTGGAATAATCGCTTTTCTTACTTTTTTCAATTGTATTCCCCCTACATCCTTTTATTTGTATGTAACAATAACAAAAACCCTACCTATAGAGTCATATTTATAACTCCATAGGTAGAGTTTCTATCATAAATAAATTATGGGCATCCAACCCATCCTCACGCCATACTCCCGACGACAAGCGTCTAAGGTAGGTTCGAAATAAAAATTTCTACCCACAGCACGACCGAGTGCCTCCGTTGATAACGGTTAGGAGACATCACCAGTTCTTTATTTAAAAAATACCGAACAATTTTTTACGACGAATTTGTTCTGGATCTTCTTTATAAATTGCTTTCCCGCTAATTATTAAATACGGATTCTCTCTTAAATCATTCATAACACTTGCGCCAAATTCTTTCTCTATTAGTTCATAGCTTTCTGCTAGATGAAATCCTCTTGATGTTATGTTATGTGCATCTGATGCAACCATATGAGTTAAATTATGCTCCACAAGCTGCAATGAAAACCTTTTAATTTTTTTACCAAACTTACCTAGTAAACTACCTGCCGTCACCTGTGTTAATGCACCTTTATTGACAAGGTTATATAACTTATCTGGCCGCTCGATTAACTCGGCATTACGTTCGGGATGAACGATAATTGGGATCATTCCTTTTACACGTAGTTCATAAAATAGTTGTTCTGCATAACGAGGTACGTGATTAGATGGAAATTCAATGAATATGTATTTGTTTGTTTCATTTAAGGTAACAATTTTACCAGCTTCATAGTCTTCTAATAAATCACCGTATAACCTGACCTCTTGTCCTGGTAAAATGGTAAGTGGGATATTATGTTGTTGCAGTTCATCATTTAGTTGTTTTACTTGATGAATAATTGAGGTACGTTCATTTATATATTTTCCATTTTGATGATGCGGTGTTGCGACAATTGTATGTATTCCTTCTGCCACTGCTTGCTGTGCCATCGCTAAACTATCCGTTACTGTTTGTGCACCATCATCGATACCAGATAAAATATGGCAATGTAAATCGATCATCTGTTGCATCCTCCCTATCTTCTAATAATCCTTTTTCACGTGATCACGATCATTCAGGACAACGCCTAACAGTTTACCTTTTGCAGACTCTAATAAACCTTTCGCTTTTACTGCTGTTTCTTTCTCTGTCGATTCACTACGAACAACAAGAATAGAAGCATCACATACATTCGCCATAATTTGCGCGTCAGTTACAGCTAAAATTGGTGGTAAATCGAAAATAACCAAATCGTACATACTATACGCTTGCGCAAGCAGTTCTTGCATTGATTTCGAACCTAACAGTTCTGCTGGATTTGGTGGGATTGGACCACAAGCTAAAAAGTGTAAATTATCAACTGAAGTCGTTTGTACACATTTTTCTAAACGTTCACTATGTGTTAATACGTTCGTTAATCCGAAAATATTATCGACTTGAAACATTTGATGCATCGCTGGTTTACGCATATCTGCATCAATTAATAATACTTTCTTTCCTTGTTGGGCAAACACGACTGCCATATTTGCTGTCGTTGTTGTTTTCCCTTCACTTGGGTTCGCAGATGTTACCATTAATGAATGTAAATTCGTATCAACAGCTGCAAACTCAACATTCGTTCGAATATTACGATATTGTTCTGAAATTGGTGATTTCGGTTGTTGATGAGCAATTAATTGACGGCGTTGACGATGATTCTTTTTCTTTTTAAATAAATTAAGAGCCAATTGTTTGTCCCCTCACTTTTCTTGATGATGTAGCGTGTGATTTCACGTTCATTGTTTCTTCATCCATACGAGCTACAATACCTAACACTGGTAAGCCAAGTAAGTTTTCTACATCTTCTTCTTTTTTCACTGTGTTATCTAAGTATTCTAGTAAGAATGCTAGACCAACTGAAGCCATTAAACCAACAACAAAGGCAATTACTACATTTAACATTGGGCGTGGTTTAATTGGAGATTGATTTTCTGCAACTTCTGCTTTAGATAGTACTGTTACGTTGTCCACATTCATAATTTTTGCAACTTCACCTTTAAATACATCTGCAGTTGCATTTGCAATATCGCGAGCTAGTTTTGGATCTTTATCCTCAGCTGTTACAGAAATAACTTGTGAATCTTTTTCATTCGCAACATTAATCTTTCCTGTTAACGCTTGCGCTGTCATATTTAAGTTTAATTTTTCATTCACTTGATCTAAGATTACTGGACTTTTAATAATAACCTTATATGTATTCGTTAATTGAATATTCGTTTGAACTTCACCAGCTTGGATCATTGCACCTTCTTGTTTCTTCTGGTTAACAAGAATTTGCGTCGAAGATTGATAGATTGGTGTCATAAAGAAGAAGCTAATGATAGCACTTACAATAGCTGCACCAAAGGCAATTACGAGGATCATTGCTAAACGTTTTTTTAAAATATGAAATAACTCTTTCAAACTAATTGTTTCTTCCATAAGTTCCTCCAACTTTCTAAAATTTGCACATAAGAAAAATTATAACATATAAATCTTACATTTTTTATTTTGAATAATTTAGTTCTACATTTATTCACATCAAGCACATATAATCTTACAAAATAATCTTAAATATGACAACACATTCCATCAATTTTCCAAAATTTCCATTATATTATGCTTTTTATATAATGCAATGCTAAATTTTATAAAAATTCAAAAAAGCCAATAAAATTATTTATCGGCTTGTAAATTTATTATTCTATACACTATTTTCTAATAATATCCATATTGTTCTTTTTCTGCTCTTTTATCGTTTAGGACGACACCAAGTAATTTACCAGACGCTTTGTCTAATATTTGCTTCGCTTTTACGATTTTTTCTTTTTCTGTTTTTTCACTGCGTACGACAAGTACGATTCCATCGCATTTATTCGCTAGTATTTGTGCATCGGTAACCGCAAGAACGGGTGGTGTGTCGATTAAAATAATATCAAACATGTTATATGCTTCCAGCAATAGCTCGTCCATTCCCCGGCTACCTAGTAGTTCAGCTGGGTTTGGCGGGATTGGACCTGCTGCCATTAAGTATACGTTCTCTATATCTGTTTTTTGAATGCATTGCATTAGTTTCGCTTGTCCTGATAATAGGTTCGTTAACCCATTTGAATTATGAATGGCAAATAAGTTTTGAATCGTCGGCTTGCGCAAGTCAGCTCCGATTAATAAAACTTTCTTTCCTTGTTGGCCGAAAACAACTGCTAAGTTTGCGATTGTTGTTGTTTTTCCGTCACCTGGATCTGCCGAGGTAACAATAATAGAACGAACATGATTATCTACAGATGTAAATTCAATATTTGTACGAATGTTGCGGTATTGTTCTGCAACACGTGATTTAGGCTCTTTATGTGTAATTAATTGTCGTAATGGTTTTCTTTTCTTTCTTCCGAACATATTCATAATCTCCTTTTGTGAAATGCGACATTTCCCCTTTTTCTCTCTATGCTCGATTTCATACGTCTAATTAATATTTTATATTGCTGATTTCCCTACATCTCATCATAATCACTAACATTCTACTTTGTCTTATATAAACGCCTTAACAATATGACAATGGCTTTACTTCTTTTCTATCCTTATCATTTATCCTATTTTTCGTATAAACAATAAAGTAATTATATGGCAATTACCTTCCATATACAAGTAATTTTCTGACTAGTTTGCATTTTAATAATTATAACGATATATAGTGGAAATAAAAAAATCCCCTTGCATTTTCACAAGGAGATTTTTTATTTCTGTTATTCTTTTTTATCACCAATCGCAAATGTAATTTCAGCTTCACATGCAACTTCACCATCTACTGTTGCGATTGCTTTTCCTTTTCCGATTGGACCACGTACACGTGTCATTTCTACTTCTAGACGAAGTTGATCACCTGGACGTACTTGTTTTTTGAAACGACAGTTGTCGATACCTGCGAAGAAAGCAAGTCTTCCTCGGTTTTCTTCTTTCTTTAATACCGCAACTGCTCCGACTTGTGCTAACGCTTCTACAATAAGTACACCGGGCATAACTGCATAATCAGGAAAGTGCCCGTTAAAGAATTCTTCGTTTGCGGATACATTTTTAATTCCAACCGCTCTTTTTCCTTCATCTACTTCTAATATTTTATCAACAAGTAAAAATGGATAGCGGTGAGGAATGATTTCTTTAATTTGTTCTATATTTAGCATACAATAATCGCCCCTTTTATAATATTGGTCTTACCACTTGGACATATTGTTATTATCCCATTTTGTTTATTATTTGTCATTATAAAGTACAACCTTAACATCCATTCAGCTTTATATATAAAAAAATGCACACACTCTATTCTCTTAAAATAGCTGCAAATACTTGCAACTGACACGGAGGTAGAAAAGAGTGTATGCCCAAATTAGGGAAAGGCAATATGTATTTGAACATGATTTGCCTTAATGTCGTATTCGACTCATTATATTATAAACGTTTTCAAATAAGGAAATATTAAATTTAACCATATATATGAATATTTTACCTATTTCCTTCGTTTTTCTTTATTTTTCTTCTATTTTCTCAATAAATCAAAATAAAATAAAAAAATGAAAGAATAAAAAAACAAAAAAGAACTACGGTTAATACCTTAGTTCTTCTCATCTTCCCCGCCTTTTGCGAGCTAATAATAAGCGGGGGATGCCCCCACTTATTAAAGTTTCACTTTATCGTAAAGCACGCTTTGGTAATTTATCGATATTCTCTAACATAATACCTGTACCAACCGCAACACATTGCATTGGGTTTTCAGCAATTAATACTGGTACTTTTAGTTCTTCTGCTAGAAGCATGTCGATACCGTGTAGTAAAGCTCCACCGCCTGTTAGAATAACACCGCGGTCGATAATGTCCGCAGATAGTTCTGGTGGCGTGCGCTCTAGTACGCCTTTTGCAGCTTGTACAATGATAGCCGCGTCTTCTTTTAGTGCTTCTGTAATTTCTTCAGAGCATACTGTAATTGTACGTGGTAAGCCCGTTACCATGTCACGTCCGCGAATTTCAAGCTCTTCGCTACGTGCACCTGGGAATACTGTACCAACTTTAATTTTAATATTTTCTGAAGTACGTTCTCCAATTAATAGCTTATACTTACGTTTAACGTAGTTTAAGATCTCCATATCAAACTTATCGCCAGCCATTTTGATAGAGGAAGAGGTAACAATATCACCCATAGATAGTACAGCGATATCCGTTGTACCTCCACCAATATCAACAACCATGTTACCGCTTGGTTGGAAGATTTCCATACCAGCACCAACCGCGGCTACTTTTGGTTCTTCTTCTAAAAATACTGTTTTACCACCTGAACGTTCAGCAGCCTCACGAATTGCTTTTTGTTCTACTGATGTGATATTTGTTGGACAACAAATTAAAATGCGAGGTTTTGAAAAGAAGCTCTTCACGTCCAATTTGTTAATGAAATACTTTAACATTGCTTCTGTAATTTCGAAATCTGCGATTACACCATCTTTAAGCGGACGAATTGCTACAATATTACCAGGTGTACGTCCCACCATACTTCTTGCTTCTTCACCTACTGCTAATACTTTACCTGTGTTACGATCAATTGCCACAACAGATGGCTCATTTAATACAATACCTTTGCCTTTAACATGAATTAATACATTAGCCGTACCTAGGTCAATTCCGATATCTCGCGCAAACATTCCCGTCATTTCCTCCTCGATATTCAAAATCAGGTTACACCCGAATTCTTTTACACCTAATTTCTGATTTTATCATAAATTTAACAGAAACGTAATATTCGCAAAAAGAATTCTTCTGAAAAATATTACCGAATTGAAACGGAATGTTTGCGATCGCATATTTATTGACGGACCGGCTTTTCTACATCTTCTTTTCTATACTTTTGCTTTGTTGCTTCTCCGCCTCTTAAATGACGAATAGACTTATGATAATCAAGAATTTCTTTCACTTCATTTGCGAGCTCTGGATTAATTTCTGGTAGACGTTCCGTTAAATCTTTATGGACTGTACTCTTTGATACCCCAAATTCCTTTGCAATGACACGCACTGTCTTTCTTGTCTCCACGATATACTTACCAATCTTGATAGTTCTCTCTTTGATGTAATCGTGCACACCACTCGCCTCCCTAAATTGGATGTGAGAAGTGTGAAATGAGCCTCGCTGCATACGACTAAGAAGTAAGTGTGAGTGCTGTTTGTAAGCGTTAAACATTCTTGGATTTATAATGAAATGATTCACGATTTCTCACCTCAAACACTCTCTTTGCTTTGGTTTATACCATTGTATTGCCCGCACTACTGATATATGCTACATGTTCACTATTTTTGCGGACTAAGTTAAGAAAAATTACGTTTTTTTGTGAGAAATACGTTAACATTGACTATTTTGACGAAAAAAAATGACACCTTGTATATAAGGCGTCATTCTTCTCGTTCCAATTCTTCTTCTAACAATTGATGGTGGGGAACCTCTTTCTTACCGGCGATATAATAATATAAAGTGAATAAAACAAACAATAAAATAATAGCAGTCGACAGAACAAACAAAAATGACACAGTATCCCCTCCCTTTTGTAATATATATTCGAGAATCTCGTCATTTTTCCTTGTTATTGCAACTTTTTTCTCGAAATTGAGTATTTTTATATAAAAATAAAAAAATCAGCTCTCCTAGTGAGAACTGATTTTTTCATTTTCTTATTCTTGTGAAGAAGAACTGTTAGATGATTCTGTAGAACCATTTGTTGATTTTTCTTCTTTCTTCGGCTCTTCTTTTTTGTCACTAGTCGCACCGCTTGTTGATTTCTCTTCTTTTTGAGACTTGTCTTCTGTTTTATTTTCTGGTTTCGTGCTCGTTGACTTCTCTTCTTTTTGAGATTTGTCTTCAGCTTTTTTACCAGAAGCGTTCGTTGCCTTTGCAGCACCTGCATCAGCTTTAATTTCTGCTACTGACTTATTTAAGTAGCGCTCAGGGTTCACAGCCACGTTGTCTTTACGTACTTCAAAGTGAACGTGAGAACCTGCTTCTTTATTCATTGCACTTAGACCGGATTTTCCTAATACTTCACCTTGTACAACTCGTGCACCTTTTTCTACTTTCACACTGCCTAAGCTTTGATAAGAAGCTGCTACACCATTTCCACTATCAACTGTTACAACATAACCAAGAAGTGAATCTTTTTCAGCTTTCGTTACTGTACCACTTAAAGCAGCTGTAACATTGAATTCTTTTCCATTCTTCGCAGCAATGTCAATTCCTTTGTTTGGGGAATATGTGTTGTTATAAAAGACAAGTGCTTTTTCTTGTTCCGCCTCAGTTGCTGCATCTTCATAGAATTTCTTCTGTACGACTACTTCCGCATTCGCGGCTGCTGGCATTTTCACTACTTCTGAAGATTTCGTTACTGGTACTGCTGGATCTTCCGATTGTGTATACGGTGTTGCTTGATCTTGGTTCGGAGTCTTCTTCGGATTAGCTCCTTGGAACCATAGCGCAACCATTAAAATTACCGCTGCACAAGCAATGTATAGTGCCGGAAACACCCATCTTTTTTGAAATAAATGTACTACCTTTTGCGACTTTTTATTATTTCTTCCTCGCATTCCATCATCACCTCAGCAATCATTTTGAACAATATTCACGTATCCTATACAACGTATAACTAATTACTTTTCGACAAAATCTGTAAAAATATGTATAGGAATTGTAAGATTTCCGAGGAAATGATAGAAAAAATAAAAAACTGAGCACTTTCGGCTCAGTTTTTAGTCCAATTGTTTCTTTTTATATACGATTAAACATGCAATAAGTGAAATAACTAGCCACACTCCAACATTTAGCATATGCCCACTAATACTACTAAACCCAGCACCCTCCACTAAGATTTTAATCGCTTTTTCAAGATGAGATGTTGGAAGATAACTAATCATCGTCTTAATTACTTTATTTTCAACCATTGGCTCAAATTGTACAGCTAAATACATCGTCATTAATATTGGCATTCCAATTAGTGATGTTTGCGGGACAGACTCAGCTAATAATCCAATCACTGTTCCAATTAAAATGAATAGAATTGTTCCACATAAGAAAATAAATGCTAGCAATAAGAGATTGCCACTTAATTGATCTAAGATGAATAAGTTTACAATGGAAATACCCAACGTTAAACATGCTGTTAATATACTTTTCCCAAGAAGAACTTCAACAGAAGAAGCTGGTGATAGCATTAACACACGTAACGTATGTTTTTCTTTCTCTTCTGCAATTACCATTGATTGAACAAACCCTGCTACAAATAGAAAGGACATTAAAGTAATAATGCCAACTCCTGCCTGCCCTTCTCCAAATCGGCTAAATATAAATGCAAATATAATTGGTAAAGATGCCATTAACAAAACTTGTGAATTTGTCTTAAAATCCTGTACTTCTTTTCTAAAAATAGCTGATACACGTCTCATTGAAAATGTCATTATAATCCCCTCCCAGTAACTTCAATAAAGATATCGCCTAACGTTGGCTCATAAGAATGAATGGATAATAGTTCTCCATTTTTCATCCACTCTGAAATGCGTTTTGCACCTAATTCATCTTTTTGTACCGTTTCTTTCTTCTTATCCTTTAACACGACTTGTATTTGATCTTTCGCGTATTGTAAGCGAAGGTTCTCCGGTGTATCAAGCGCTACAATTTCTCCGCTACATAGAAAGGCAATGCGGTTACAAAGCGTTTCTGCTTCGTCCATGTTGTGCGTCGTTAAAAAAATCGTCGTTCCTTCTTTATTTAAGTCTTTTAAGATTTTATGAATGTTTTGTACGTTTACTGGATCGAGTGCAGATGTTGGTTCGTCTAAGAAGAGGATATCTGGTTTATGAAGAATTGCTCTTGCTAGTGTGACGCGTTGCTTCATTCCTTTTGATAGTTTCTTTACTGGTGTTTTTTTATCATCTAATAGATTCACTTGCGCTAGTACTTCATCGATTCGTTCTTTTTTACAATCGTATAAGTCACAAAATAATAGTAAGTTATCATAAATGCTAAGTCTCTCATATAAACCGCTGTTGTCTGTTAAAATACCAATTCGTTTATAATCGATGCTGCTTGGCCCTGTAATATCTTTGCCTAATACTCTTACTGTTCCAACACTATGAAGCAATTGAGAAGTTAAAATCTTTACTGTTGTTGTTTTTCCAGAACCACTCGGTCCGAGGAATCCGAAAATCTCTCCTTGCTTTACCTCAATATTTACATTTCTAAGTGCCGTTTTTTCGTTGAAACTTTTCATTACATCTTTCATTTCAATTGCCAATGTCATCTCGTCATCCCCTTTGTTTTTCTCTTTTATAAATGAAAGTCGCTTTAGCGCTTTTCGTTTGTTTGTTTCGCTTTTCTTGACTCAATCATATGAAAAACAAAAGGGTTACGCAGTAAAATACCGGTAAAAGGAGTATTTTTACCGGTGAATGAATCGTATTTTGAGCTTATTGGAGTAATTTTTATAGCCCAATCACACCTTTTAATTCATCCATTCGTCCTTTTGAAAGCGGGATTGAACTTTTTCTTTCGTCATCCAAAATTAAACTAAAGCTATTACGAGTCCACGTAATGACTTCTCGTACTCTTTGTAAATTCACAAGGTACGAGCGATGACATCTAAAGAAACCAAAACCTGTTAATCTCGTTTCTAATTCACTTAATGTTAATGCACATACGAAATCACCTTCGCGCACATGGATATGTGTCACTCCGTTTTGCGTTTCAATAAAATGAATTTCCATCGGATCAAGTAAAATGATTTTATCGTTCACTTTCGCTGGAATTCTTTCAAGTTTCATTTGCGGAATCATTTGAACAACCTTTTCTTCATCCACCTCTTCAATTTCTTCTTGTTCGATTTCTATTTTCTTCACACCATCATTGTTTAATATGTATACATCTTCTGTTAACGAAAGGGCGTCCGATAAGAAAGATGACGTAATAAAGATTGCCTTTCCTTGCTCTTTCATTTTCATGATTGCTTTTCGAATAATAATCGTACTCTCTGTATCTACATTTTGCTCTGGCTCTTCCAAAATAACTAAGTCTGGATTATGAATCATAACACGCCCGATATGAAGGCGACGTTTCTCTGAAAATGATAGTTTTTCTATTTTAACGTTTAACTTATCTAAGAGGCCGACATATTGCACTACTTCTTCCGTGCTCATTTTTGATTCATAAAGCCCTATTAAGAACTTAAAGTATTCCTTTACCTTCAAACGGTCGTATGCTTCATCTTTCAAAAAACAAAAACCGATGTGAGAATACTTTTTCTTTCCAATCGATTCTCCCTCAAACAGCACGTTGCCAGTTGAAGCTTCTTCCTCACCAATAATAATGCGGTGCAACACTTTCGCTGTATGGTTATTACATTGCAAAACAACGCATTGTCCCTTCTCAACCTTCAGTTCAACTGCCGGTAACTGGTTCGTCTTCCCTAATTGTCTCAACTCGAGTAACGCCATTCTGTCTCCCCCAAATACTTTTTATCCTATTATACCAAACAGTTAATGGAAGATTTAGATATTTTATGAAGTATCATAAAAAGAAGGCTATCCAAATGAAAGGATAGCCTTCTTCTCTAGTTTTGCTCTATATACGTCTTGAGTTGATCACGCAGCGCTCGTTTTAGAAACTTCCCTGCAGATATTTTCGGAAATTCAGCTTCTAGTAAAGCATACAGTTCTTCTCTTTCTACTCCTTGTCCTTCTTTTAATACGACGCAAGCTTGCCATTTTTCATACGGCACCGCCACAACAGATGCTTCTAACACTGTATCGTGAAACATTAAAGCATTTTCTAAATCTACGGAAGAGATCCATTCGCCTCCGCTTTTAATTCAGTCTTTCGTACGATCAGCAATTTTAATAAATCCTTCCGAATCAACCGTGACAATATCTCCTGTGTAGAGCCAACCGTCTTTCATTGATTCTTCTGTACGCTTATATTTATAATAGCTACCTGCGATCCATGGGCCCCTTAAACAGAGTTCTCCCATCTCTTCTCCATCCCACTTAATTTCACCGCCTTGTCCAATCACTTACATTTGTTTTCTACAAATAATGACAAAAGGAGCTAATTAAAATTAGCTCCTTTTCCCCCTACTTCTTCACCATTAACTTTCCTTCATAATCATTCATCGACTTTATTTCGACACCTTTATAATAATGAGCAACGATATCTGTATATTTCTTACCTTCCGCTGCCATGCCATTTGCTCCGTATTGGCTCATGCCAACGCCGTGACCGAATCCCTTCGTTGTAACGACGATTTTATCCCCTTCTTGTTTCCATGTGAAGTCAGAAGAGCGTAAATCTAACTTTTCACGAACTTGCTTTCCTGTTAATGTTTTCCCTTGAAATGCTACATCTTTTACTCGCTTTCCTTCCGTAAGATCTTTAATATTTCCAACCTTCCCGTCTGCCAACACCTTCACACCGAGACGTTTTTGAAAGTCAGCTACTGTAAAGGCTTGCTCGCTCGTAAATTTTGGAGAGGCTTGATCCCACGGACTATCTACGCTCTTTAAGTACGGATAATCATTTCCCCAATAATCAGCTGCATTTTCTGTCCGGCCATTACTCGTTGAGAAGAAGGATGCTGAGATTGGTTTTCCATCATACGTTAAAACTTGTCCTGCGGTTTTCGAAACGGCTTCTTCGATTTTCTTCAAATTATTTTCGTAGTTATTGCCCCATTGTTTCTTCAATTCTTCTTTACTTTTGTACACTTGATCTTTCACCGTATCGGTCACGTCCGCATTGTTTTTCTTACCTCCGCTTAGCATACGCTGTACCACAAATGTTCTCGCTGCTAATGCCTGCGCCTTTAGCGCCTCTATTTCAAAGCTGGCATTCATCTCAGAAGCTACTACACCGGTCACATACTCCTCCATAGGTAATGTTTCTACCTTCTTTTGCTGATCACGATATACAGCAACTTGAACCGCTGTATCCACTTTCCCTGGAGCTGGTATACTTTCTATCGCTGGAGGAGTTTTAGAAGCTGCTTTTTCTCCTACTTTTGCTTTCGCAAACGGAATAACAAGAGCAGCAGGTACAATGATAACGAGCGCTATTAGAAGCGCTACTGTGATAAAAAGCGGCTTTGAAAATTTCATCTTATTTCCCCCAATATCCAAAAGCTTTACTCCATTCATTCTTATGGAACAACTCTTTCTTTTAGAACATACTTAAGGGGAACCAGCTAAAACAAAAATTTTCTAAATATTTTTACTGGTACGTGCATAAGTATAGAATTTATTGACTATAACAGTAATAACCCAAAAAAATAGTCCCTACGTCAAAAGACGTAGAGACTATTTCAATTAAGCGTGAAGATCAGAAACTTCTTGTTCTTTCACTTCTTCTACTTTTTCGTTTACACGTTCAATAGTTGCACCTAATGCAGCTAATTTCTTATGGAAATCTACATAACCACGGTCAAGATGCTTTAACTCAGTTACACGAGTGTAACCTTCAGATACTAAACCAGCTAAGATTAATGCAGCAGCAGCACGTAAGTCAGTTGCGCCTACTTCAGCACCTTGTAAGCTATTTGGACCGTTCATAATAACAGAACGACCTTCGATTTTAATATCAGCATTCATACGACGGAATTCTTCAACGTGCATAAAGCGGTTTTCGAATACCGTTTCTGTAATCATACTTGTTCCATCAGCTTGTAGTAATAATGCCATCATTTGTGATTGCATGTCTGTTGGGAAACCTGGGTGAGGCATAGTTTTAATATCAACCGCTTTTAACTTATCTGGGCCGATAACACGTACACCTTCATTTTCCTCAATAACTTTAACACCCATTTCTTCCATTTTCGCTGTAATTGAGCGTAAATGTTCAGGTACAGCATTTTCAATTAAGATGTCTCCACCAGTAATTGCCGCTGCAACCATGAATGTTCCCGCTTCAATACGGTCAGGAATAATAGAGTGGTTTCCACCATATAATTTATCAACGCCTTCGATACGAATCGTTCCAGTTCCAGCTCCGCGTACTTTCGCTCCCATCGCATTTAAGAAGTTAGCTAAGTCAACGATTTCTGGTTCTTTCGCTGCGTTTTCAAGGATTGTTGTCCCTTTTGCTAATGTAGCTGCAGACATAATGTTTTCTGTCGCGCCCACGCTTGGGAAGTCTAAATAAATTTTAGCCCCTTTTAGTTCTCCCTCAACGTATGCCTCAACAAAACCATTACCAACCTGTACTTTTGCTCCCATTGCTTCGAAGCCTTTTAAATGTTGGTCAATTGGACGTGAACCAATTGCACATCCACCAGGAAGTGCAATACGAGCACGGCCGTTACGTGCAAGTAATGGTCCCATTACTTGAACAGATGCACGCATTTTACGTACATATTCAAATGGTGCTTCAATGTTTAGTTCTTTAGAAGCATCGATTGTTACTTGGTTATTTTCAAATACGACTTCAGCATTTAAATGACGTAATACCTCATTAATTGTGTATACATCAGACAAAACTGGTACTTCAGATAGTACATTCTTTCCATCACTCGCTAATAGGGCTGCAGCGATTATAGGTAATACAGCATTTTTTGCGCCCTCAACACGCACTGTGCCGCTTAACCGCTTTCCGCCACGGACGATGATCTTTTCCAAATTATTCCCCTCCGTGTCCTTTTTTCAGTATCTATTCACTCAATACTCAGAAGTTATGATCGGTGTGCCAACCACAATTGTATCTTTGTTGTCTGTAGAACGTATTGCTATTTGCACATTTATTTTCTCTCTATTTGTTGAAAGAGCGTCATCCCACTTTTTATTGTATGCGGAGACTGATACAAATGCTCTTTCTTCTATCTGTTCGATCGCTCTTGCTGAAAGATCTTTCAAAAACTGATTGGTTTTATTTTGCAAAACACCTTCAATCTTATCATTCAGTACACCTTGAACACAAGTGTAAATTATAGGTTTTTCACTAAAAATTTTATTTGTTTTCTGAATGTACTTCGGGTCCCATTTCGCCCCGCTTACTTCAAAAATAATGAAAGTGTTTTCTTTAGTATTTTCCTTACTCCATGTTACTACTACTCGTTCTTCATAAGAAGAAAATTTTTTATAGGATGTAGCTTTATATCCATCTGGAGATTGCTCTAATTCCCACTTTTGAATATTCGCCTTGTCCTTCACATCGTTTAACAACTTTTGAAACATATGTATATTAGAAATTGTTTTTTTTTCTCGCGCTAACCATGACCACTTCTCTACTTTAGCATCATTTTTCTCTAAAGTTGCAATCATGCTCTCCATTTTCTGTTCATCGCTGATCGGTTTCATCTCTCTATATCCAACCAAAAATAAAACAACACTTATCACAACAATAAGAATGGCTTTAAGCTTCAATTTCATCCCCTCCTATCCCCATTGTTAACGGAGATATGAGGTTCTATACACTTACTTTACTAAATACGTTAAACTCTTTGAATAGCCTAAATAATCAAGGAAAAAGTTACTTACAGATGTCCCAATTGCAATTGTAATTAGGATGAGTAACACTCGCGTCTGCATCACCTTTCCAGACTTCATTAAACGCTCAATGTGAACACCTTGTAAGGCCCACCACGTAATGGTAATAAACAATAAATGCGAAACAATGGCAATCAGTGCTTGTTGCCCTAAAAGATGTGCCAAAAAATCGACCCCTTTTTACCCAGCTACTACTTACGAAATACTATAAAAACGATACCATAATAAGTAGGAGCCACACTTTTTCAAATACAAATAAGCATCTTACATTTCACATCATAATTCGCTCTCAAAAAACATATACCTACATGCATTTTCAATTGTAATTCACACAAAATAAAAAGCGCAGAGTAACAACTCCACACCTTTTATTTTCACTATTGTACCACGTTCCCTAAGAAGAAGAAATCCTTCATTAATGGAAAATATTCATAAAAGAAATTGTATCCAATCATCGGCATAATCCCTAGTATTACAATCGAGATTGCACAAAGGCTCATAACAACCTTTATATTCAATGGCAAACGAATTTTCTCTTCCACTTCTCCCGTCCGGAAAAACATTTGCTGTAGAATACGGAAATAATATACGAATGAGATGACTGTCGTCCCCATCATAATAGAAGCTAGTACGTAATGAGCTGGCTCTACATGCAGTGCACCTAAAAAGATGTTAATTTTCCCGATGAAACCAGCTGTTCCTGGTATCCCGGCCAACGATAATATAAAAATCGTCATCACTATCGCTGTAAATGGCGACCGCTTATATAATCCGGTAAAAATAGTAATATTTTCTTTGTCGCTTTGTAAGATTAAGCCGTGAATAATTGCAAATGCGCCTATATTCATAAGCATATACGCAAGCATGTAAAACCACATGCTATCCATCGTAAATGGTGATAATGCTACAAGCGGAACGAGTAAATACCCCGCATGCGCGATTCCCGAATAGGCAAATAGGCGTTTTACGTTATATTGCTTTAACGCTACTACGTTTCCAATAATCATCGTAATACTCGCTAGTACCGCAATGTATATGCTCATACGTCCGTATAAAGATTGCATGTCTCCTTGCACCGATACACTTGCAAAAACCATGAGAAACAGACGAATAATGAGTAAGAATCCAGCAATTTTAGAAATCGTCCCGAGAAAAGCAGTAACAGGTGTAGCCGCTCCCTCATACACATCTGGTGCCCACATATGAAACGGCACTGTCGCAATTTTAAACGAGAGTCCAACGAGTAATAGTAAAAATGCGAGAGCTAACAATAACTGAATACCACCAGCAAGCTCCCCTGCGAATACTTTTTGCATATCCACGATATTAGTTGATCCTGTAATACCGTATAAATAACTCATTCCAAAGAGCGTAATTGCCGTTCCAATTCCTCCGTTAATGACATATTTCATGGCCGCTTCGTTTGATGCACGGTTCCTTTTTCGTATTCCTACTAAAATATATGAAGAAAGTGAAAGCAATTCTAAACCGACGAAAAGTGTAATGAAGTCGATACTAGAAGCCATAAACATAGCCCCAAGAAGTGCCATTAAAAATAAGTAATAATATTCTCCCTTATCTTCAATTGGATTCTTCTTATCATCGCTCATGGCGGTGCATAAGATGAGGGCCGCTCCGCCTAATAACAACGTTTTAAACCCTTTTGAAAACCCATCTAACACAAACGATCCATTTAAAATATCTCCTGTCGGTTCACCGTATAGCGTGATTAACGACACGATTGCTAATATGACGGCTGCGATTGCACTAAGCGCTACATATCTATGGTTCAGCTTAAAAAATAAATCACATATGGAAAGAAGGATGGCTGCTCCGAGAATAATGAATTCTGGCACCATGAGATGCCATGATAAGCTAAGTAACGTATTCATATCCATCCTACTTCACCCCCAATGTTTTCAATGTATTTTGAAGCGGATCCCCTAGTATTTCTGGCATTACTCCAATTGCAATAATGCAGAAGATAAGTAGCAATATAGGGACATACTCCCATCCGTGTATATCAGCTTTCGCCTCCCACTCTTTCTTACCAAAAGTTACTTGAAGCGTTGCCCTTAATACGTATACAGCGGTTAAAATGATTCCGAGCACACCGACTGCAGCAATGACTGGCTCCCCTTGGAATAAACCGAGAAAGGCAAGAAACTCGCTAACAAATCCAGACATTCCTGGCAATCCAAGCGATGCCATTCCTCCTGCTAAGAAGAATCCGCTAAGTACCGGGACACTTTTTGCGAGTCCGCCAAGCGCTGTAATGTCCGACGTTCCAAAGCGCTGTTCTATAACGCCAAGTAAGAAGAAGAGTAAGGCCGCAATTAAACCGTGAGAGACAACTTGGAATAGTGCCCCTTGTATACCTGGTGCATTTAACGCCGCAAGACCCATTAATACGATGCCCATATGCGAAATACTAGAGTAAGCAAGCACCTTCCGAAAATCCGTTTGGATGAGCGCTAAGAAGGCTCCGTACAATAAATTGATGACTCCTAAAATCGCAATAAGCGTTGCAAACTCGCGAAAGTATTCCGGGAATAGCCCCTTTCCGAAACGAATCATACCGTATGCCCCAATCTTCAGTAAAACGCCCGCGTGAAGCATAACTACAGCCGGATGCGCTTCAATATGCACATTGACCATCCAGCGATGTAACGGGAAAATGGGTAGTTTAATCGCAAAGGCAATCATTATGGCAAGAAACAATCCGAACTGTAAGCTACTTGAGACAGCCATTCCTCCCCCAGCACCTACGCTCGTTAATATTTCTTTAAGCTCTGTAATATTTGTTGTACCTGTTTTTGCAAATAAAACTGAGAAAACGATGAGTAAAATAGCAGAGCCAATACCGTTATATATTAAATAACTATAAGCAGCCTTTTCACTCGACAATTTCCCCCACTTTCCAATTAATAAAAACATTGGCGGCAACGTAATTTCAAAGAAGATAAAGAACAACATTAAATTTTGAGCAGCGAAGACGCCGAGCATCCCTATTTCTAACATGAGTAGCAGCATATAAAAGGCTTTCAAGTTTCTTTTAATAGTAAATGCCGCAATTGCTGCAAGCATCGCTAGAAGGGCTGTCAGCACCATCATAACGAGCGATAAACCATCAATGCCGAGCTCGTAATAAATGGAAAACCATCTTTTATCCACCGCTGCAAAATCCCCAAATTTAATCCATTTCACTTTTTCATCGAATAGCGACAAACTCTTTCCAGAAGCATATGTACAAGCGAGGACGATAGCGATTCCAAATGGAAGCGCCGTCCCAAATAAACCAAGTGCTCGCACAGTACGCGATTCTTTTTTTGGCGTTAATACAAGTAAGAGAATTCCTAAAAGCGGGGAAAAAATGAAGAACGTTAATAACAAATCATTCATCGTAAATCCCCTCCCGTATAGAGCAAAATAATGACGAGTACTGCAAGCGAAACAGCTGTTACAGTGCCGTACACTTGTACATTTCCGTTTTGGAGTCTAGAACCGAGTCCGCTTATCCCTTTAACTAGACTCCCTATTAAAACGGCAATTCCTTCGACTACATACACCTCAAATAAGCGAAGCACATGAGCGATTCCCTTCGTAATAGGGAGCACCGTCATATTGTATAGTTCATCCACATAATATTTTTCTTTCAAAAGGTTATAAAGAGGTGTTCCATCGCCCCCAGCCCAATCTCTAGAAATAGATTTCTTGCCATATATGAAATATGCAAGAGCAATCCCAGCCAAGGAAACGAGCGTCGCAACAATCATAATCCAAACTGGTCCATGTGCCTCTCGCGCTTTAAATGCTACATCTTTCGTAAGCCAATCCCCGAGAAACGTCCCAAACCACGGTGTATTTATATAACCTGCCACTACTGCAAGGACCCCGAGAACGATCATCGGATACGTCATAATGCGGGGCGATTCATGCACATCTTCCTTTGTCTTTGCTTCCCCAGTAAAGACAAGGAAGTAGAGCCGGAACATGTAGAATGCTGTTAAAAATGCTGCAATTACTGCTAATATGAATAAAACGTAATTGCCATTCATCCAAGTCACCGCTAAAATTTCATCTTTACTAAAGAAACCAGAAAGGAGCGGAACCCCACTAATTGCAAGTGTACCGATTAAAAATAGTGCACCCGTTACTTTCATCTTCTTCTGTAAACCACCCATTTTATTAATGTCTTGCGTATGCACTGCATGAATGACACTTCCTGCTGCCAAAAATAGTAGCGCTTTAAAAAAGGCGTGTGTCGTTAAATGGAAAATACCAGCTACATAACCAGCAGATCCTAATGCGAGCATCATATAACCTAGCTGGCTAACCGTAGAATAAGCAAGCACTCTCTTTATGTCCGTTTGTACAAGACCGATAGAAGCCGCAAAGATCGCAGTGAAAGCTCCAACGATTGCCACCGTCTGCATCGCCACCGCACTTGCTGAAAATAGCGGAAACATCGTCGCCACTAAATATACGCCAGCTGCGACCATCGTCGCCGCATGAATAAGTGCCGAAACAGGCGTCGGCCCTTCCATCGCATCTGGTAACCACGTATGAAGCGGGAACTGACCTGACTTCCCCATCGCCCCGATAAAAATTAATATCGCTGTTATTGTAATCATGGTAGGGGTAAGATCACCCGTACGAATCGCCCTAAATATTGCGTCATATTCAAAACTACCCGCGTGCCAAAAAAGTAAGATCATCCCTATAAATAAACCGACATCTCCAATACGAGTCATAATAAAAGCCTTTTTCGCAGCAGCCTTCGCTTCTTCTTTAAAGAAATAAAAACCGATGAGTAAAAATGAACCAAGGCCGACTAACTCCCAAAATATATAAAGCTGTAATAAATTCGGTGATATAACGAGCCCGAGCATCGCAAATGTGAAGAGCCCTAAATAGGCATAAAAGGTTGGTAATCTTTCATCACCTTTCATATAACCTTTCGAATACACATGTACAAGTAAACTCACAAGTGTAACGATAAACAGCATTAAAGCCCCTAATGCAGTCACTTCAAAGCCAAATGATATATCAATATCTCCCGTTCTAAGCCATACCCACTTATGCTTCAATCCTACTTTCGAAAACCGTTCTATTAATACAAGTACCGCAAATATAAAGGAGAGAAAGACGAGGAAAATACTAAGTACACTGCTTCCTTCTCTAATTTTCTTCCCGAATATAAGTAATAAAAAAAACGAAACAAGCGGGAAAAGCGGTATGAGCCATGCATAATCGATCATTGTTTCCTTCCCCCTTTTCGGTCACAATGTTATCCTTTGAGCGTATCCATTTCATCTACATGAACCGTCGTACGATTACGATACAAAGCAATTAAAATGGCGAGTCCTACCGCCGCCTCCGCTGCTGCTACAGCCATCGTAAACAGAGAGAAAATTTGCCCTGTTAAATTTGGGAACAAACCTAATTTACTAAACGCGACTAAATTTAAATTGGCCGCGTTAAGCATTAATTCAATACAAACTAATACAATCACTGTATTTCGCTTCGTTAAAGCTCCAAACAAACCGATGCAAAACAAAATAATCGCAAGCGTTAAATATGCAGAAGCTGGAACGCTACTCATTGGAATCCTCCTCTTTCTCATCCTTCTTCGCAAGTATAATCGCGCCAACAAGTGCTACAAGTAAAATGACTGAGGTTAACTCAAATGGAATAATATATTTCGAATAGAGAAGTGTACCGATTTGAAGTGTGTTTTTTTCATGGAGAGGTAAACTTCCTTGTGTGCTTTCATTTGCAAAATCAATATTGTTAACAGCGAAATACATAACTGCCCCAAATGCTACAACCGCAAAGAAGATAATCCATTTTCGAAGAGTAAGACGCGATTCATTTTCTGCGTTATGTTGCGTTAACATAATGCCAAAAATCATAATAATTGTAATTGCACCGGAGTAAAGTAAAATTTGTGCAACTCCGATAAATTCGGCCGATAAAAGAAAGTACAAACCTGCGATACTAAGAAATGTCAGAACGAGAGCTAGCATCATATGCATGACTTTCGTTAAGTTCAACATAAGAACACCGCCGATAATTGCAGACAAGGATAGTATAAAGAATGCTACAAACTCGCCATTCATGCTTTATTCTCCTTCCTGACGTTTTCGTCGTTTTCGTCAAGCCACTGCAAATTTTTAAATAAATCATCACGTGAATATTCCGCGAGCTCAAAGTTATTTGTCATAACAATCGCCTCTGTCGGACAAACTTCTGTACATAAATCACACAGAATACAAATTTCAAAATTAATATCGTACGTGTCGATAATTTTTCCTTTTTTCGTAGGATCCGGATGTTTTTTTCCTGTTAACTGAATACAGTCTGTCGGACAAATGTTGGAGCATTGGTTACAAACAATACACTTTTCCGGATAAAACTTTTGAATACCTCGAAAGCGGTCTGGCAACGGCAACGGTTGATTCGGATAATCGTAGGTCACCTTCTTCTTACTCAAATTGCTTAATGTATATTTTAATCCTTTAAATAGTCCTTTCATCTCTTACTGGCACCCCCCTCATAGATTAGAAGAATAACTCCTTAATCAATGCCGTTAAGAAAATATTCGCAAGTGCAATTGGCAATAATACTTTCCAGCCAAACTCCATTAACTGGTCACCTCTTATACGCGGAAACGTAACGCGGAACCAAATTAATAGAAAGACTACACTGCTAAATTTCAAAGCAAACCATACAGCTCCTGGGATAAATCCAAGGAACATAACTGGATTCCATCCGCCTAAAAAGAGCACTGTAATTAAAGATGACATTCCGAAGAAATATACGTACTCTGAAAGCATGAAAAACGCCCATCGAAACCCTGAGTATTCCGTATGATATCCAGAAACAAGTTCCGATTCTGCTTCTGGTAAATCAAACGGCGTCCTATTTAACTCTGCTACCGCCGCGATTAAGAAAACGACGAAACCGATTGGCTGCACGAAAATGTACCAAACATTCTCCTGTGCCGCTACAATTTCATTTAAATTCAGGCTACCAGCTAACAAAACGACGCCAATTACACTCATTACGAGCGGAATTTCATAAGAAATCATTTGCGCCGCCGCACGCATCCCTCCTAAAAGGGAATATTTATTATTTGATGCCCATCCTCCGGTTACGACACCAATCGTCGTAATGCCAGAAACAGCAATGTAATACAGTAAGCCTACGCCAATATCCGCGAACTGAAATTTATCAGTAAACGGGATGACTGCAAGCACCATAAATGCCGGTGCGAATGCAATGACAGGCGCTAATATAAACAACGGTTTATCTGCCGCTTTCGGAATACTATCTTCTTTCAATAATAGTTTTAAAACATCAGCTACCGTTTGCAGTAAACCGAACCGGCCCCCAACTTGGTTTGGTCCAATCCGCCCTTGCATAAAACCCATTACTTTCCGTTCTGCCAAAATACCATATGTAACGAAGCCAAGGACTGCAAATAATAGAAGCACCGCTAATCCGAAAAAAATGAAGAAATTCGTCCAGCTTGAAGGTGATTGTAAGAGCGTTTCAATCATTAGCCATCAACCTCCCCAAGTACAATATCAACTCCACCTAAAATCGTAATTAAATTGGCGATGTTTTCACCTTTCAATAACTTCGGTAAAATTTGCAAATTGTAAAAAGACGGCCTGCGAAACTTCAAGCGATACGGCTCTTTCTTTCCATCACTAGCAATATAGCAACCAATCTCTCCTCGCGGCGATTCTATACGGACGAACGCTTCCCCTTTAGGCGCCTTAATGATTTTCGGCACTTTCGCTAGCACAGCTCCGTCTTTCGGGAACTGCTGGACAGCTTGCTCAACAATTTTTAATGACTCCTCAATCTCTTGCATGCGGCAAACGTAACGATCCCAAGCATCTCCCACACTCCCAACAGGAATATCGAAATCAAAACGATCATAAATGGAGTACGGTTCATCCTTGCGAAGATCCCAGTTTACTCCGGTACACCGCAAATTCGCTCCGCTTAAAGAATACGAAATCGCTTCTTCCGCGCTATATATACCAACGCCTTTTACGCGATTTAAGAAAATCTCATTACCGCTAACGAGATCATGATAACCTGCCAATTGTTCTCGCATATACGGAACAAACTCTTCCACTTTTTCAATCCAACCGTCCGGCGCATCCCACTTTACACCCCCGACTCTCATATAGTTAAAAGTAAGACGGGCACCGCATAATTCGTTTAATAAATTTATAATCATCTCTCGTTCACGAAAAGCGTATAAAAACGGGCTGACCGCTCCTATATCAAGAAGATTTGTCCCCCACCAAACGAGGTGGCTCGCAATCCTTCCAAGCTCCATTGCAAGTACTCGTAAGTATTCGGCCCGCTCCGGGATTTCAAGCCCCATCATCGTCTCTACAGCATGGCAAATGACGTAATTATTCGTCATGGCCGATAAATAGTCCATTCGATCTGTATAAGGGATAATTTGCGTATACTGTAAGCTCTCGGCAATCTTTTCGGTCCCGCGATGCAAATATCCAATAACTGGTGTAGCTTCTTTAATAATTTCCCCGTCAATCTTAATAACAAGCCTGAACACACCATGCGTACTCGGATGCTGAGGCCCTACATTCAAAAGCATTTCTTCCGTACGGATCATAAGCTACACCTCCACATCATACGGTTCATAATCTTTCCGAAGCGGATACCCTATCCAATCATCAGGCATTAAAATACGTGATAAATTCGGATGCCCCTTAAATACAATGCCGAGCAAATCATACGCTTCTCGCTCTGGCCAGTCCGCTCCTTTCCAAAGCGCTGCAACCGACTCTACTTCTGGTGCTTCCCTATCCAACTTCACCTTCACCGCTACTGACTGTTTCTTTCCATATGAAAATAAATGGACATACACTTCCATATGTGTCACAAAATCCGTCGCATGTAGCTCTGACATATAATCAAAAGCAAGTCCCTCATGGAATCGCAGTAACTCCATTACTTCATAATATTTTGAGGGCTCCACCACAAGAGTTGGCACGTCTTTTGAAAGTTTATTAATGTAGGAATCTACTAACGTATCCTCTCCAATTTTCCCCTTAATAACTTCAACATACTGATTTAAATACGGCTGATTCACGGATGGCTCTTCCTGCTTCGGCTCCTCTTCCGCTTTACCTTCAGCGCCCTTTGTCTTCGCCCTTTCTGCCGCTTTTGCCTTCGCTGCTGCAATTGCCTTCGCCTTTTCATCTCCCGATTTCCCATCACCTAGCGAGGCCTTCTGCTTCGCTAAAGCCGCTGCCTTTGCCTTTGCTACCGCCACGGCCTTCGCCTTCGCTTTCGCTTTGGCCTTTTTTTCTTCCGTTACTTCTTCGGTTCCTTCTCTTTTTTGCTTCGCTAACGCTGCCGCTTTTGCTTTTGCGGCTGCTGCTGCCTTCGCTTTCGCTTTGGCCTTTTCTTCTTCCGTTACCTCTTCGGTTCCTTCTCTTTTTTGCTTCGCTAACGCTGCCGCTTTTGCTTTTGCGGCTGCTGCTGCCTTCGCCTTCGCTTTGGCCCTTTCTTCTTCCGTTACTTCTTCGGTTCCTTCTCTTTTTTGCTTCGCTAACGCTGCCACTTTTGCTTTTGCGGCTGCTGCTGCACGTCGTTTTACTTCTTCCACAGTCATACCATCACTTTTTGGTAGCGCTTTCTCTTTTTCTCGATTTTCTTCCTCAAGTTTACTTATTTCCGCATCATGTTTCGCAACGAGACGCTTTCTCGCCTCTTCTTTCGCATGCCTAGCCGCTTCTCTTTTCAAATCCTCTAGATCTTTATTTGGATCACTCATTTATTCGTCACCTGCTTTCCCGTCTTTGCCTCGTAACGAATTTTTTCTTTCAATTTATTAATTCCATAAATTAAAGCAGCAGGATTGGGTGGACAACCAGGAATATACACATCCACTGGTACAATTTGATCCACACCTTTCACAACAGCGTATGAATTTACATATGGGCCACCTGCTGTCGCACAAGATCCCATTGCAATAACCCATTTTGGTTCAGGCATTTGATCGTATAAACGCCGAACAATAGGAGCCATCTTCTTCGTTACTGTTCCCGACACAATCATAACGTCCGATTGCCTTGGCGATGTCCGAAAAAATGACCCAAATCGATCTAAATCGTAATGTGATGAACCTACTCCCATCATTTCAATTGCACAGCATGCCAGTCCGAATGTCATCGGCCATAAAGAATTGCTTCGTGCCCATCCTTTTAACTGCTCCAATGTAGAAAAAAAGATATTTCGTTCTAATTCCGCCCGCTCATTTGGATGTAATTCCTCAAAATTTATAACCATTGTAACACCTTCTTTTTCCAAGCATACGCTAATCCAACTAGCAACATTACAACAAAGATGAGCATTTCAATCAGTGCAAATAAACCGAGCTTGTCATATGCAACAGCCCATGGATATAAAAATAAAGTTTCTACATCAAAGATGACAAACAATAAAGCAAAAATATAATAACGAGCATGAAACCGAATATTTGCATCATGAAAAGGCTCAATCCCACTCTCATACGTCGTCGCTTTCGCTGCACTTGGTTTGTTTGGACGCAGCATCTTTCCTAATGTAAGAGCCACTACCGGCAGCAATATACCTAATAGCAAGAAAATCAAAACGATCATATAACTATTTTCATATACACTTGCCATTGTGAAACCCTCCCCCCTGAATTAAGAACAAGTTCACTTAGTAAACAATATGTCCTAGTTGCAGTAATTATTATTTTTAAATTTTTCTAAATAATGCAACTATTTTAATCATTATAGCAAACTTCAAATTCCTATGTCGATATATTGGGGACCGAAACGAGAATTATTAAAATCTATTTTTATAACTCGCTATATCTGTGTAAAATAAGTATAGAAATTATATATATGTTTCAAGAAACAATAAAAAATAAAAAGAGGAATTTATATGTATATACCGTGGGTGAGATAAATGAAAAAACAAACACATGTAAGTATTCTTATAAGCATTATATTGTTATCTATAGCGATTCATTACGTGGCAATGCCTTTTCTATATGAATACTCATTTCCTTTTCAAATATTAATTGGAATGAGTACCTTATTCATTGATATTATCGCTTGTAGTTATATACTTTATTTTTCAAATAGGAAAGAAGGGTTACCTCGTTTATTTTGGACCATTTTATCTGTTGGAACCCTCTCTTATTTCATTGGTGATATGGTCGTTGCCTATCAACGTTTAATTTTAAAGGACTACTATACATTCGTTGATCCGTCCGATTTTTTTTACTTACTTTTTTTAATTAGCTTTGCATTTGCCTTTCTATATGAAATCATCTATAACCGCGATTTATTAGAAAAGCTTTTTATGATATGTGATATTTGTATTATTGTTACAGCACAATTCACTTTAAGTTACTACTTACTTATTGAACGCACCATTCACGTTTCTTCAACATCCTATATCGACATATTTGTTCAACTTACCTATCCAATGGCCGATTTGCTCTTTCTTCTCATAGGAATCAATCTGTTATTCAAGCCATTATCCTTATTATCCAAAAAAGTTGGTGCGCTTCTTGGCAGTGCTTTAATTTTATATGCTACTACAGATGCGATTTATGCTTATATTAAATACTTCACACCCGAGTATTCTATGTTTACAGTTACTCCTCTCTATCAAGTAACTTTAGTACTAGTAGCAATCGCCTGTATTCTGCATACAAAAGAACCTGAAAGACAAGAGCAAGTACTATTAACACCTAAACTTGGGGAATCGATCAGATTGTCATTACCTTATATTTCTGTAGTAATGCTTATTGTTTTTATACTAGTTGAATATATTTTTGCACCTATTGTAGTAATCGGGCTTATAATAACTTTCTCCTTCGTTCTCATACGCCATAGTTTAGTTCGAAAACAAAATAAAATATTATTACTAGCCCAAATGCAATTCAACTCGGAACTCGAAAAACAAATTGAACTACGTACAGAAGATTTAGTAGAACAAAAAAATGAACTATATCATAACCAACAGATGTTTAAATCTTTATATGAGCATCATCCAGATCCAATCTTCACCTTAGATTTGTACGGTAATTTTCTCAAAGTGAATAACGCTGGTACTACTTTGCTCGGTTATCAAACGAATGAATTATTAAATCAACCTTACTATTCACTTATGTATGAAGAAGATTTGGAAGAAATCATTAGTGCCTTTCATCGGGTAAAAAAGGGGAAATCTATTTCTTTAGAAGTACGGGCATATCATAAAAATAGGGATATTTACTACTTGCATGTTACAGCAGTTCCTATCTTTTTAAAGGATCATATTTCTGGTGTTTATTTAATGATTAAAGATATTACGGAAAGCAAACAACAACAAGAACAAATTAATTTTCTAGCATATCATGATACTTTAACAGAGCTTGCAAATCGCCGTGCATTTCATCAATATGTAGAACAAGCAATTGCTCGATCCGAAATATCAAAAAGGCCTTTTGCTGTTATGTTTCTCGACCTAGACCGCTTTAAGGTTATTAACGATACCCTCGGTCATAGGGTAGGAGACCTTCTATTAATTGCCGTAGCAAAAAGACTAGAAAGACTATCGACACCAAATATGAAGCTCGCCCGGCTAGCTGGGGATGAGTTCACAATCCTTATCGAAAATTATAAAAAAAGACCCGATGTAAAAAAAATGGCTGATACGATTGTAGCAGCCATGAACGAACCATTCGAAATTGAAAGTCAACATTTACAAATCTCACCGAGCATCGGGATTGCAATATATCCTGAAGCAGGTGAAGATCCATTGTCCATTTTACAGCATGCTGATATGGCCATGTACGAAGCAAAAAATAAAGGAAAAAATGGTAGCTCTCTGTACACGAAAGAATTGTATAAAAAAATGGAACGAAAAGCTCGAATTGAAAAAGATTTACCACTCGCTTTAGTAAACGAAGAGTTTTATCTCGTCTATCAACCACAAATTGATATTACGACGAAAAAGATTATTGGTGCTGAAGCATTAATACGCTGGAAACACCCACTCCTAGGTGACATTCCGCCATGTGAGTTCATTCCAATTGTAGAAGAGACGCCTCAAGTCGTTCCACTCGGTCATTGGGTATTAAAAGAATCTTGTCGCCAGTTAAAAATATGGCATACTTTCGGCTACACAGATTTAAAAATAAGTGTGAACTTATCTGCAAAAGAGTTCCAGCAAGATCATTTAATCGAGAACATTTCACAAATACTAACAGACATTAAAGTCGATCCAAAGCATGTAACACTTGAGCTAACAGAACGAATTGCAATGATCAACGAAAAAGAAACATTATCAAGACTAAAACAATTAAAGGAATATGGTATTCAAACGTCCATTGATGACTTCGGTACCGGCTATTCCTCTCTCGCTTATTTATCAATTTTCCCTATCGATACGTTAAAAGTACCGAGAGAATTTACACAACTAGCCGATCATCGGCCTGAGGAACGAGCTATTGTTTCCACTATCCTTTCCCTTGCAAATACTTTAAACCTCTCTGTCGTTGCTGAAGGAATTGAAACAGAAAAACAACTTAAGTTTCTACAAAAGAACAACTGTAAATATATGCAAGGTTACTATTTCAGTAAACCACTTACTAGTCATCAATTTATAAAATTTCTACAAAAAACACCCAGTATGAACCAATAGCTCATACTGGGTGTTTTTATAGTGTCGGAATTGTTTTCTCGTAATACTCCTCTGCAATTTCTTCATAAAAAGCTGCTGACGTCGTATAAAAATATGGAATTAGCCATAGGAATCCAATCCCTAACGTAATACAACTTAATATAAACCAACCAATAAAGCTTAAACATAAAATGAAATACTCCATCTTATGTCCATTCATCATACGACGACTTTCTGTAATAGCTTGATTTATGGAATACTCAGGATGATCATTTATTATAAAGTACGTCATCGCATAAGAAAATGATTTAATAATGCCTGGAATAATAAATAGTAAAAACCATAAGAAAATATAAATGTTCACTACTATATATAATAAAAATGACTTTATAAACTTACTTCCTTCTGTAAACCATCTGAATATATGCCCAATACTCGCTTCTTTTTCACGAATGATATGTAGTGCTAAATGATAACCACCTAGCGTTAATGGACCTACCATCAATATTGTAATAACGTCTACTGAAAGTGAGCTATTTACTTCTTTCCAATCCCAAAATTGAGAGAAAATGAAATCAATACTAAAACTAAAAGCTGAAATAAGAATCGAAATCAGTAATGTTGCCCCGACAGCTAATCCCCATTTCCCTTCTAATGAATCTAGCGCTTCTCCTTTTAAATCACTAATCATATTGTTCCTCCTATACGTAATAACTCTATTAGTATAGCATGTTCCTACTACAATTCGTCTTTTGAAAGATAACGATAAAAATGCGCTGTCGTTGTACTCATATACGGGCTAAGCCAAAGAAAACCAATTCCAAGTGTAAGAATCGCTAAAATACCCCATCCTATAAAACTAAGCCATAAAAGAAACAAATCTAACTTATGTCCCTTCATAAGATGCTTACTTTCTTTCATTGCTCGTGACACACTATACTCTGGATTTTCAATCATTACATAGTACGTCATCGCATAAGAAAAATACATCACAATCATAACAACGATTGAAATAGCTAATAATACAAAGAAAGCGATAGTAAACGACGTATTTCCTTCTTCACCGAAAAATGCGAATAAGGCTACTAGCAACATTGGAATCCATGTACCTGTATATAATAAAATCGCAAGCATTGCCCACATCGTTTTCATCATTCTTTTAAAGCCACGAAATCCTTCGAATAAGTGATCTACTTTAGCACCTTCTCGTTTACTAATCTGTAAAAATACATTTGTATAACCGTATGATGTAATTCCATACGATGCGTTACTCAAAATTATTATGATGCAATAAAAAATACCAAATGTAATACCTGCTCCGATTGACATCGTTTCCTCTTCAACTGATCCAGTTAAGCTAACAACTAAGAAAAATATAATAATTCCTGGAATTAACATTATAAGCATTGCAGCCATTGAAACAACATAACTTAAAATAAAATATAAAATCGTTGATCCAACACCTAGCCCCCATTTTCCCTTTAAAGAGTGCAACGCTTCTCGTTTCATTTCACCGATCATTTCTTCATCCCCTTTATAAATTGTTGTACATTCTCTACTTATACAAGCATCAATATAATTATACCATTTTTGTAAAATTATCCATGAACTGCACAAAAAAAATCCGTAAAGGCAAAGCCTTTACGGATTTTTTATTTCATATCAGAAACGTTTAAACGGTTCACAGCACGTTGTAATGCCATTTCTGCACGTCTAAAGTCAACATGTGCTTGTTTATCTTGCATACGTTGTTCAGCGCGACGCTTCGCTTCATTTGCACGATGGATATCGATATGGTTTGCTTCTTCAGCAGATGATGATAATACAGTTACTTTATCTGGACGAACTTCGATAAAGCCACCGCTTACTGCTACATAATCAGTGTGTCCACCATGTTTCAGACGAACTGCACTAATTTTTAATGGTGCAACAGTTGGAATGTGACCCGGTAAGATCCCCATTTCCCCACTCTCTGCTTTTACGCTTACCATTTCTACTTCTTTTTCGTAAACCGGTCCATCAGGAGTTACAATACTGACTGGAAATGTCTTCATAATTCGTCCCTCCTAAGGCCTTACGCCATCATTTTCTTCGCGTTTTCAATAACTTCTTCAATACCACCTACAAGACGGAATGCATCTTCTGGAAGGTCATCATATTTTCCTTCTAGAATTTCTTTAAATCCGCTAACTGTATTTTTTACAGGTACGTAAGAACCTTTTTGACCTGTAAACTGCTCAGCTACGTGGAAGTTTTGAGATAAGAAGAATTGAATACGACGAGCACGATGTACAACTAACTTATCTTCTTCAGATAACTCATCCATACCTAAGATAGCGATGATATCTTGAAGCTCTTTATAACGCTGTAAAGTTTGCTGTACTTGACGAGCTACTTCATAATGCTCTTCTCCTACGATTTCTGGAGAAAGTGCACGAGATGTAGATGCTAATGGATCTACGGCTGGGTAAATACCCATTTGTGTTAAACGACGCTCTAAGTTTGTTGTTGCATCTAAGTGAGCGAACGTTGTAGCTGGTGCTGGATCCGTATAGTCATCGGCTGGTACATATACCGCTTGGATAGACGTGATAGACCCTTTATTTGTAGATGTAATACGCTCTTGTAATTGACCCATTTCTGTTGCAAGTGTCGGTTGGTAACCTACCGCAGATGGCATACGACCAAGAAGGGCAGATACTTCAGAACCTGCTTGCGTGAAACGGAAGATATTATCGATGAACAATAGTACGTCTTGTCCTTGCTCATCACGGAAATGTTCAGCCATTGTTAAACCTGTTAATGCAACACGTTGACGTGCTCCAGGTGGCTCATTCATTTGTCCGAATACCATCGCAGTTTTCTTAATTACGCCAGAATCGCTCATTTCGTGGTATAAATCGTTACCCTCACGAGTACGCTCACCTACACCAGCGAATACAGAGATACCACCGTGTTCTTGTGCGATGTTGTTAATTAATTCCTGAATTAATACAGTTTTACCTACACCGGCACCACCGAATAGACCGATCTTACCACCCTTAATGTAAGGAGCAAGTAAGTCTACTACTTTAATACCAGTTTCAAGAATTTCTACTTTAGTAGATAATTCTTCGAATGCAGGTGCTTGACGGTGAATTGGATCACGGTGTACATCCGCAGGAACTTCACCATCTAAGTCAATTGCATCACCTAATACGTTAAATACGCGACCAAGTGTTACATCACCAACTGGTACAGAGATTGCTTTACCAGTATCTTCTACTTCTGTGCCACGAACAAGTCCATCTGTGGAAGACATTGCAACTGTACGAACTGTATCATCACCTAAATGAAGTGCAACTTCAAATGTTAAGTTAATGCTTGTTCCGTTTTCGTTGCTTTGTTTTACCGTAAGGGCGTTGTAGATTTCTGGTAGCTTTCCGCCATCAAACTTAACGTCTACAACCGGACCCATGATTTGCGTAACGCGCCCTTTATTCATCGGGTTCCCTCCTAGCTTTCTTTTAATTAGCCAACTTTCTACGAGCAGTTAGCTTTTAATTTTTTATTAGTGTAGCTTTCGCAGTTCTCCTGAAAGAACCGCTTCCGCTTTTTAATACTATTCTAACGCTGCTGCTCCACCAACGATTTCCGTAATCTCTTGCGTAATCGCTGCTTGACGCGCACGGTTGAATGAAAGTGTAAGTGAATCGATAACTTCCATTGCGTTGTCTGTAGCACTCTTCATTGCTGTCATACGCGCTGCGTGTTCACTTGCTTTACCGTCTAGTAATGCACCGTACACTAAGCTTTCTGCGTATTGTGGCAATAATACTTTTAAAATTTCTTCTTCAGAAGGTTCGAATTCATAAGCTGTCGTCGGTTTGTCAGACGCCACATCAGTAAGCGGTAAAATTTTATTTTCCGTTACTTCTTGTGAAATTTTACTTACGTAATGGTTGTAGTAAATATACAGCTCATCATAAGCACCATCTGCGAACATCGCAATTGCTCGAGAAGCAAGGTCTTTAATATCAGTAAATGATGGGTGGTCAGATAATCCAACTACTTCATCAATGATGTTAAAGCCGCGACGTTTTAAATAATCACGTCCTAGTCGGCCAAGCACAATAATTGAATATTGGTTTGAATCCATATTATGACGTTCACGAATTACGTTACTTACTGTACGTAATACGTTACTGTTATAACCACCTGCTAGTCCGCGATCAGATGTAATAACGATGTATCCTGTACGCTTTACAGGGCGCGAATTTAGCATTGGGTGATTAATCCCTTTACTTCCTTGCGCAATGCTCGCTACTACTTCTTGAATCTTTTCCATATACGGAACGAAAGATTTAGCATTTTGCTCTGCACGGTTTAACTTAGATGCAGATACCATCTCCATCGCTTTCGTAATTTGGCTCGTTTTCTTTGTCGAGGTAATCTTCGCTTTTATATCGCGTAAAGATGCCACAGGTTTTCACCACCTTTTTTCCAGAAGTTGGCACGATTAGTAAGAATCCTCTTCCTAATCTACGTTGCAAGATATTCTTGCTCATGATTGAAGGAAAAGAATAGGTGCACCTACTCTTTTCCTTTACATAACCGTCAGCAATCTCAAATCTTGAGATGCCTTTTATATGATCTAGCTAAGCCACAATCGGCTTCACTTTTATTTATTATTCAGAAGCTACGAATACTTTTTTAAATCCGTTAATTGCTGCTGCAAATTTGTCGTCATCCGCAAGTTTCTTAGTTGTGCGGATTTCTTCTAATAAGTCAGTCGCATTAGAATCTAACCAAGCATGGAATTCTTCTTCGAAACGAGTGATATCTACTACTGGGATATCATCTAGGAATCCACGTGTTAAAGCGTAAAGAATGATAACTTGTTTCTCTACACGTAATGGTTTGTGTAATCCTTGTTTTAATACCTCAACAGTACGAGCACCACGGTTTAGTTTCGCTTGAGTTGCTTTATCAAGATCAGAACCGAACTGAGCGAACGCTTCTAACTCACGGTAAGATGCAAGGTCAAGACGAAGTGTACCTGATACTTTACTCATTGCTTTAATCTGAGCAGATCCACCTACACGAGATACAGAAGTACCCGCATCGATCGCTGGACGTACGCCAGAGAAGAATAGGTCAGATTGTAAGAAGATTTGTCCATCCGTAATAGAAATTACGTTTGTTGGGATGTAAGCTGATACGTCCCCTGCTTGTGTTTCGATGAAAGGTAGTGCAGTTAAAGAACCGCCGCCTTTTGCATCACTTAATTTTGCTGCACGCTCTAATAAGCGAGAATGTAAGTAGAACACATCCCCTGGATATGCTTCACGACCTGGAGGACGACGTAATAGTAATGAAAGCTCACGGTAAGCCGCTGCTTGTTTTGATAAGTCATCATATACTACTAATACGTGTTTACCATTGTACATGAACTCTTCACCCATTGTTACACCAGCATAAGCAGCTAAGTATAATAATGGAGCTGGTTGAGAAGCTGATGCAGTTACAACGATTGTGTAATCTAATGCACCGTGCTTACGTAGTGTTTCTACTACGTTACGTACAGTTGATTCTTTTTGTCCGATAGCTACATAGATACAAATCATATCTTCATCTTTTTGGTTAATGATTGTATCAAGTGCAACTGCTGTTTTACCTGTTTGACGGTCACCAATGATTAACTCACGTTGACCACGGCCAATTGGTACAAGAGCATCGATCGCTTTAATACCTGTTTGAAGTGGCTCATGAACAGATTTACGATCCATTACACCTGGTGCTGGACTTTCGATTGGACGAGTGTTTGTTGTATTGATTGGGCCTAAACCATCAACTGGTTGACCTAATGGGTTTACAACACGACCGATTAGTTCTTTTCCTACTGGTACTTGCATGATGCGACCAGTACGACGAACTTCGTCACCTTCACGAATTTCTGTGTAAGGTCCTAAAATAATGATACCTACGTTGTTTTCCTCTAAGTTTTGTGCTAGCCCCATAACGCCGTTAGAGAACTCTACAAGTTCACCAGCCATAACGTTATCAAGACCATGAGCACGCGCAATACCGTCACCAACTTGGATAACTGTACCAACATCACTAACTTCGATTTCAGACTGATAGTTCTCGATTTGTTGCTTTATCAGTGCGCTAATTTCTTCAGCTCTGATGCTCATGTGCTTCACCCCTATCTATTCTTCATTAATTCACGCTGAATACGTGCTAATTTTCCTTGTAAGCTTCCGTCGTAAATGCGATTTCCAATACGTACTTTAATGCCGCCTAGTAAATCTTCATCTACAACATTTTTTACGCGAATTGCATCTTTTCCCGTTCTCTTTGCAAATGCTTCTGCAATGTTAAGCTTCTCTTCTTCTGATAGAAGACGAGTAGAATATACAGTTGCGTCGGCTACGTTACGTTCTTCATTAGCAAGAACAACATATTCATCTGCAATTTCAGGTAAGATATCAATGCGTTTGTTATCAATTAAAATATATAGCGTATTTAAAATAGATTCAGAAACAGATCCGAATACGTTTGCAAGAAACGTTTTCTTTTGTTCCTTTGAAATGTTCGGTTGCGTTAAAAAGCTATGTAGTTCTTCGTTCTTTACATAAACGTTTTGTACAAGGCGTAATTCCTCTTCAAACATTTCTAATACGTGTTTTTCTTTTGCAATTTTAAAAAGAGCGACAGCATAACGTTTTGCTACAATCCCATTGCTCATCGCGCTTCTCCTACTTCTTTAATATAATCGCGAATTAACTTAACTTGATCTTCTTCTTTTAACTCTTTTTCAATTACTTTAGAAGCAATTTGAACAGATAAAGAAGCGACTTGTTCTTGTAAAGCAGCAATCGCTTGCTCTTTTTCGCGTTGAATTTCTTGTACAGCAGATGCTTTAATTGATTCTGCTTCTTCTTTCGCAGCAGCAACAATAACATCCTTTTGATCTACAGCTTGTTTTTTCGCTCTTTCGATTAACTCTTGTGCTTCAACACGCGATTGTTTTAACATTTCACGTTGTTCTTCTACTAATTTCTTCGCTTCAGCATTACTTCTTTCTGCAGCGTCGATTTCATTAGTAACATGCTCTTCACGTTCTTTCATAATTCCCATTAAAGGACCCCACGCGAATTTGCGTAGCATTACTAATAGAAGTAAGAAAATGAACAATGTATAAGCAATCGTTCCAAATGGAATGGAAGCCCCTAATAATAAAGTTGGCACAAGGATTCACTCCCTTCAAAATATCTAAATTGATCATATGAAAAAAAAAGACATACGTTTCGTTCATAAAGCAATGGCGAAGAAAGTTCGGAAAAACACTCTTCGCCATCTATGTAAGGGGAGTCTCCCTTATTTGTTCATTACGATGAATGCAATAACTACACCGATGATTGGAAGTGCCTCAACTAAAGCAACCCCGATGAACATAATTGTTTGAAGTGCGCCTTTTAATTCTGGTTGACGAGCAACACCTTCGATTGTACGTGATACGATAAGACCGTTACCAATACCTGCACCTAATGCTGATAAACCAATTGCAATTGCAGCTGCGATTACACCTAAACTCATTTAATTTGTCCTCCTTTGTATTATAAAAAAATAAATTTTTTCTTACTTAAATTATATTAATGGTCATGGCTTACTTTATGAGCCATATAAACCATCGTTAACATAACGAAAATAAATGACTGGATTGATCCAACGAATACACTGAATCCCATCCATGCTAACATTGGTACAAGCGCACCTAATGCTCCAAGGAATGATGCCCCGCCTAACTTAGCAAGTAATCCTAATAAGATCTCACCTGCATAAATGTTACCGAATAAACGAAGACCTAACGTTAATGTGTTAGCAAACTCCTCAATAACCTTTAATGGGAATAAGAATTTCATAGGTTGGAAATAACCTTTTACGTATTCTTTCGTACCCTTCATCTTAATTCCATAATAATGGGTGAGGGTAACTACCATCACGGCTAATGTTAATGCAACTGCTGGATCAGACGTTGGTGATCTCCACCATGCAATATGTTCGCCAGCCTCAACTGTTGAATACATGAATGGTAAACCAAGGAAGTTCGATACGATGATAAACATGATAAGCGTAACGCCAAGCGTTAAGAAACGTCCACCTGTTTTCCAATCCATCGTACTATTGATAATCCCTTTCACGAAGTCAAACACCCATTCCATGAAGTTTTGCATCCCGGTTGGGCGAAGGGCTAAACTGCGAGTTCCGATAACAGCGATTAAGAAAACAATAACTGCTGCTACAGTAACCATCATAACTGATGACAAATCGAACGTTAAACCTAGAAATTCAACTAATTTACCGTGTTCCACTAGTAATTCACCTCTCTTCCCTGCTCTTATACTCTAAATAAAGAAAATCTATGATCATGACAAGGTATCCTGTCAGCAATCCTACACCTAGGCCCCACATCGCAATTAACTCTTGATATTTGGCTGCAAATAAAATTAATAACCCAATCGTGGCGAATCTCGAATATGTACTTACCGCTGTCGCCTTAAACTTCACGTTTTCTCCATTTGTTACGCGATCCAACAGCTTGTCTGTTCTACGTGCAATGATGCGCAAACTAAGAAAACTGAAAATCGTTCCGATAATCAGTCCAAGAAATACATCCTTGTAAGAGGTGAATCCCCATCCTAGCACTAGAAGCGCAAGCAAGTAGTACATATATTTCTTTTGTCTTTGGACAAGTCCATGTACGTCTATCATCATTGCTCTCCCGAATAGTAATGTCGAATGAGTCGAATCATTGCGTATATCCCTGTTCCTAATCCGAGTAATAACCCTATAATAAGAAACAACGGAAACGTTCCAACCTTACTATCAATCCACTGCCCACCAAAGATTCCAATAAGAATAGAACCGACTAACTGAGCAAGAATACCTGACATTAAAGCATAAGCTTTTATATGGCTGCGATCGTTTTTTTGCAAGGATTCATCCCTCCAATATGTAACCCTCATTCATGATGTGTTAATAATAACTCATTTTTTTGCATAAATCCTATACAAAATAAAAAGTTTACATTTTCGTCACGGAATAGATGTATTTTTGTCACTGAAAGCCCTACCATCTATCCCCGTTGTTAGCATACAATAGGGTATTAACAGTGTCAACGAGAAATCGTAAAAAATCAAAAAATTTGAGTATCAGGTATTTCCTCCCAAAAATGAAAACGTTACCCTTCTAAATACTGGTTATAGATATGCAATTTCTAACAGTTTTCTATTTATAATAGAAGATAATGTTCACAAGTTTGTCACTATTATATTTTTAAAATATAACGCTCCCCTTCCATATATAGTGTTGGCTAGACGTAAGACTTCTATATTATATGTGGTGTGTATACAACTTATGTTGTATATAGCCTGTATATTTATCTCCCTCCCCTACTTACTCGGAACAAAAAAAACGAGAGGGGAATCCCCTCTCGTCAGTTGTCTTACTTCGTTCCGAATAAACGGTCACCAGCATCACCAAGACCTGGTACTACATATCCGTGGTCATTTAATTTCTCATCTAATGCTGCTACATAAATATCAACATCAGGATGTTCTTCTTGTACTACTTTTACTCCTTCTGGAGCTGCAACGATACACATTAATTTAATTTGTTTTGCACCGCGCTTTTTCAGAGAGTTAATTGCTTCAGCTGCAGAACCACCTGTTGCTAGCATCGGATCTAGTACGATAAAGTCACGTTCTTCTACATCCGTTGGAAGTTTCACATAGTATTCTACCGGTTGCAATGTTTTAGGGTCACGGTATAAACCAACGTGTCCTACTTTTGCTGCTGGAATTAATTTCAGAATTCCATCAACCATTCCTAAACCTGCACGTAAAATCGGAATTAAACCAAGCTTTTTACCAGCGATCACTTTTGTTGTCGCTTTGCTTACAGGTGTTTCAATTTCAATGTCTTTAAGTGGAAGATCGCGAGTAATTTCGAAAGCCATTAAACTTGCTACTTCGTCCACTAATTCACGAAAATCTTTCGTACCTGTATTCTTATCGCGAATATATGTAATCTTATGTTGAATTAACGGGTGATCAAATACATACAGTTTTCCCATGTGAATCTCTCCTTTAGATGATATTCATGCGTTTGCACGCTTTTTTACACTATTTACGATTGTAAAGAAAACGCTACTAATATTCAAGGGCAAATTTGGCAAAATCATGATTTTACGATGAATCTATCTAGTATCTTTACCAATTATGGGAGCTGTATCCTTCATTATATCGCCAAAATTTATTCATCATTTGTATACATACTTAAAGAACAATATATGTCCAAAAAAAAACTGCCAAAACAATTACGTCTCAGCAGTCTTCTTTAATCTATTATAGGTCTGTGTACATTGGAAATTTGCTCGTTAACGCTTCTACACGCTTACTTGCTTCTTCTAATGCAGATTCATTTTCATGATTTTTTAATGTGTAAGCAATAAGTGACGCAATTTCATCCATTTCTTCTAAACCGAAACCACGAGATGTTACAGCTGCCGTACCGATACGTACACCGCTTGTTACAAATGGGCTTGCTGTTTCAAATGGAATTGTATTTTTGTTCACTGTAATACCAACTTCATCTAATACGTGCTCTGCTACTTTACCTGTAATTTCTAAGTTACGAACATCAATCAGGATTAAATGATTGTCTGTTCCACCAGAAACAAGTGTAAGTCCTTCTTTTTGAAGACCTTCAGCTAAGCGGTTCGCATTATTAATGATATTTTGTGCATATGTTTTAAAATCATCTTGTAGCGTCTCACCAAATGCAACAGCTTTTGCAGCAATTACGTGCATAAGTGGACCACCTTGAATACCAGGGAAGATTGATTTATCAATTTGTTTTGCAAATTGCTCTTCACATAAAATCATACCACCACGTGGACCACGTAATGTTTTATGTGTTGTCGTTGTAACGAAATGTGCGTGTGGTACTGGGTTTGGATGTAAACCAGCAGCTACTAAACCAGCGATATGTGCCATATCAACCATAAAGTATGCACCCACTTCATCTGCAATCTCACGGAATCGTTTGAAATCGATAACACGAGGATATGCACTTGCACCTGCAACGATTAATTTTGGTTTATGTTCTTTCGCTTTTGCTAATACATCATCGTAATTAATACGGTGAGATTCAGCATCCACGCCATATTCTACGAAATTATATTGTACTCCACTGAAGTTAACAGGGCTTCCGTGTGTTAAGTGACCACCATGAGATAAATTCATACCAAGTACTGTATCGCCTTGCTCTAAAATCGTAAAGTATACTGCCATGTTCGCTTGTGCACCAGAATGTGGTTGAACATTTACATGCTCTGCACCAAAAATTTCTTTCGCGCGATCACGTGCGATATCTTCCACTACGTCTACGTGCTCACAGCCACCATAGTAACGTTTTCCAGGATATCCTTCAGCATACTTATTCGTTAAAACAGAACCTTGCGCCTCCATTACTGCTTCACTTACGAAGTTTTCCGAAGCAATTAACTCAATCTTTGAACGCTGTCTTCCTAGTTCTGCCTCAATTGCAGCAAATACCTTTTCATCTTGACGTTTTAAATGATCCACCAAAATCCCCCTTTTCTGAACGAATTACATCGATTCCCAATAGTTTTTTCTCATTTATTCAGAAAAAACGAAAATTCAGGTTGTAATTCTTTCGAACCTTCATGTTTTCAACTACATTCTAACATGACTTTCTATATCATAAAAGAAAAAAAAGACCGAAAATCGGTCTTTTCTTTCTTCTATTATAAAGTCAGACTACATACCTTTTATCTTTCGATATAAAGCTATTATGCGACTTTATAATTTTTCATGTCTAACGGCAAGTTATAGTCTCTTCCTTCGCCGCATAAACAGCACGTGCTCCACCAATTAGTTTTCCACGTGTCGTTGCCATCGTTACATGCGCACTTCCAATTTCCTTCACACCTGTACGAACCGGAACAGCTACATGCTTTAAATGCATACCGATAAATGTATCACCAATATCCATTCCTGCATCTGCTTTAATAAACTCAATTACTACCGGATCTTTCAAATTGTGATACGCATATGTTGCTAATGCACCACCTGCTGATCTAACAGGCGTAACTGTTACAATTTCAAATTGATATTTCATCGCCAACTCTCTCTCAACTACTAAAGCACGGTTTAAATGCTCACAACATTGAAACGCCAACTCAATACCTGTTTGCTCTTGAAATTGTTTTAACTCAGAAAAAATCGCCTCTGCTACTTCCATCGTTCCTGATGTCCCAATTCTTTCTCCTAGCACTTCGCTCGTGCTACACCCCACTACAAAAATTTGACCACTTTGTAATGAAGCTTGTTCTTGGAAATCAGCAAGCGAAATTTGTAACTGTTCTCTTACCTTTACGATTTCTGTCATTACGCCTCTTCCTTTCACAGGTTGGTTCACCAAATTATATTTCATACTACTTCTAGTTAGAATCTATTACTTTGTTTCGTATGTTTTAATTTTTCCTACGCGGTTTTCATGACGACCACCTTCATAGTCAGTTGTTAACCAAATTTTTGCGATGTCACGTGCTAGACCTGCACCAATTACACGCTCGCCCATTGCTAACATGTTCGTATCATTATGCTCTCTCGTTGCTTTCGCACTGAAAGTATCATGAACTAATGCACAACGAATACCATTTACTTTGTTTGCTGCAATTGACATACCGATGCCTGTCCCACAAACTAAAATACCACGATCTACCTCACCACTCGCTACCATTTCCGCTGCTGGAAACGCAAAATCAGGGTAATCAACAGAACCAGCTTCACATTCACAACCTAAATCAATATATTCAATATTTAACTCTTCTAATAAACTTACAAGTTCTTTACGGATATTCATACCGCCGTGATCAGATGCTACTACTACTTTCATTTTTACCCCTCCAAAGTTTCAATCAATTATCTTCATTTCTCACTCGTTACCTTAACGGAACGAAGTAATCTCCAATATCGTATTATACACGAAACATCAACCTTCTGAATGTTTTTTCAGTAAAGTTTGTACAAGTTTTTCCATCTCTTCTAACGTTTCTTTATAAATAGAAAGTGCCCCGCCAAATGGATCTGAAATATCCTTACTTATCCCCTCAGTTACTCCATATAATGTATCTACTTTCTTTTCAACACTCGGATAATGCCCAAGTACAATTTGCTTATGGTTTTCCGTCATTGTTACTACAATATCTGCCCAATCAATCAAAGCTTCATTTACCTGCTGCGAAGCATGATCGATTGCAATTCCCTTTTCAGCTAAAGCTTCCTTTGCATATATCGACGCATCACTACCAGGATAGGCGAAAACACCAGCAGATTGCACTTCAAACTTACCTTCTCCATGATGACGAAGTAACGCCTCAGCCATCGGGCTACGGCATGTATTTCCAGTACAAATAAATAACACTCGTTTCATCCAAACCCACCCCTTTTCTTTTTTTCCTACCTTTCATCATAACGTACATAAGAATAGAAAAAAAGAAATGTGAATATACAAAAGGCGCATTTCTCTTATATTTTTTCTAAGAAAAATGCGCCTTATCCACATATATGTGAAACCCTATTTCCAAGTGCCTAGAGTATTTTAACATACATAGCAAGCGTACTACAAAACAAAATAAGGAATCCATTTCATATGAAACGGACTCCTCTTATACAATAATTATTTCATTGTAACTTTCATTACTTCTGTTGAACCTTTTGTAGCTGTTACGCCTACAGTTGTTTTAATAGACTCAGCTGCATCTGTGTTTGTAATAACGATTGGGGTAATTGTACTTTTCGCTTTTTCACGGATTAATTCTAAGTCGAATGAGATTAATTTATCTCCAGCTTTTACAGCTTGGCCTTCAGAAACGTGAGCTTCGAAACCTTCGCCTTCCATTTTTACAGTTTCTAATCCAACGTGGATTAAAATTTCTGTACCGTTTTTCGCTTTAATTCCTACAGCATGTTTTGTGTGGAATAACTGTACGATTTCACCATCAACTGGAGATACAACTACACCTTCAGTAGGATCGATTGCAACACCTTCACCCATCATACGACCAGCGAATACTGGATCTGGTACTTCTTCAATATTTTTCACTGCTCCAGTTAATGGAGCTACGATTGTTTCTTCATTTGTTTTTGAACCAAAACCGAATAATTTTTTAAACATAGGATAGTCCTCCTCATAATTTACCTAAAAGTTTATAGGGCAATCCCTAGTAAAACTCGGGATACATGTAAGACTTCATACTTCGAATATTATACTGTAAAAACGCTTTCGAAATAAATTACGTCATTACTAATAGACTCTTATTGTAGCTCTTTGCAAAATTCCAGTCAATTCTGATTGTCTGAATAACAATAAGAAGTTAACTTCTACTTATATTTTCTCTTTTTTTACCCAACTTGTCTAGAGGTCTTTACTACATTTTGTTTTTTGTTTTTAATTTGTAAAATTTTTTTCAAACTTTTTTCAAAATCCGCTTGACTAAAGTAAGTAACTATTTTATTATTACTTACATAAGGTAAGTTAATAACTTTTAGGAGGTTTTCAAAAATGATGGATTTCGGTCTTCTTATTATTCGTCTTATTATAGGTATTACATTCATGGGTCATGGTGCTCAAAAATTATTTGGTTGGTTCGGTGGTTACGGTTTAAAAGGAACAGGTGGCTGGATGGAATCAATCGGTTTACGCCCTGGTGTATTTATGGCATTTATGGCTGGCGCAACTGAATTATTAGGTGGTTTCTTATTCGCATCAGGCATTTTCACTGCAATCGGTTCATTATTTATCGTCGGAACAATGTTAATGGCAATCTTCACTGTTCATGGGAAAAATGGTTACTGGGTAACCCAAAACGGATATGAATACAACTTAATGTTAATCGCCGTTGCTATCGGGGTAGCTTTAATCGGACCTGGTGCATACGTTTTATTATAATTTTTATCTCGAATTCGAGATTATTTAGACGGAACTTACTTCAATCACAATGAAGTAAGTTCTTTTTATGTAATAAAAATATTATTTTCAGCAGGAGTTTTCCACTAACATCTTGTAAACAAACAATAAGTCGTCATATTTAGAAAGGGGATTTTACGCATGTTATCCATTAATCCAAATGAACAAACGGAAAAAGAGAATTACAAATTATTAACGGGAAGTATCATTCCACGCCCTGTCGCATTCGTTACTTCTGTAACAAAAGACGGCGTATTAAACGGAGCACCGTATAGCTATTTCAATATTGTCGCTGCTAATCCACCACTTATCTCAGTTTCTGTACAACGAAAAGCCGGAGAAAGAAAGGACACTTCCCGAAACGCAATTGAAAAAGGTGAATTTGTCGTACATATCTCTGATGAATCTTACGTAGAAGCAATTAACGAAACAGCGGCTAACCTCCCGCCAAATGAGAGCGAAATTGAACTAGCAAAACTAACACCAATTGAAAGTGATGTTATCTCCGTTCCAGGTGTAAAAGAAGCAAATATTCGAATGGAGTGCGTACTAGAACGCGCAATCCCTCTTGGCGGAACAGAAGACTCACCAGCTTGCGATCTACTAATCGGACGCGTCGTTCGTTTCCACGTCGCAGAACACCTATACGAAAACGGCCGCATTCATGCAGAAGGACTAAAACCAGTAAGCCGCCTAGCAGGACACAACTACGCTAAACTAGGCGAACAATTTGAATTGGTGAGGCCAATCTAAAGGCGGAAGCGGCTCGTTCAGAATCGCAGGGCATTGGAGCTCTCGACCTTGAAGCGCTTTTTGCTTCATGCGAGAGAGCGAAATGACCGGAGATTCTAGCCGCTGGAGCTGGATAATATCTAAAAGCAGAAGCGGCTCGCCCAGAATGGGAGGGGGATAGAGCTTCTGACGTAGAGGCGATTTTTGCCTCGTTGGAAGACGCGAAGCCACCGGAGATTCTAGCCGCTGGAACTGGATATATCTAAAAGCGGAAGCGGCTCGATTCCTTCCATCACTTAAACATAAAATCCCCTGCTAAATAGCAGGGGATTTTATCATTGTAATTCTTCCTTCTTTTCTTCTAAAGTAGGCACTTTCTCTTTTTTCGGTTTCCCAAGCTTAATAACTAAGAAATACAGGGAAAGCAATGTAACAAGAAAAACAATCAAAAACGGGTATGGAGAATAAAAAGCACGCGCTGCCTCCGTTTTTCCCGCCACAAACTTCAATGACTCAATATCTAAAAACTCAGCAAACATTTGTACACCGAGCATACTAAACCAAAAAACAAAAAAACTAATAATAATACCAAAAACTTGCTTCAATCTCGTCATTTATCTCATCCTTTCTATATCTATAATTTTTTAGTGTAATCAGTATAGTATAAATAAAACTATGCACAGAAAGGAACTATCTTACCATTCGCGAATTAACTTCATCCAACCTAAAATTGAAATTTGCAAAATAATACCCCAAATAACAAGCCGTCTTAACCACCTAGGGAAAAAAGTTAAAAATCGAATATACCATTCCAATAATTTATTCATAACTCCCTCCTATTTAAAATTATATAGGAAAAAGGAGATATAATCCAAATCCAACCAAAATGATACCACCTACTATCTCACCATATGTACCGAGCATATCTTTCGCATGTCTACCAATTAATAAACCAATCCACGCTAATAACATACTAACAAATCCAAAAAGTAATATCGTAATAATTGTCTGCGCCCCGTAAATACCAAGACTAAGGCCTACTGAAAAACTATCTATACTAACGCCAAATGCAAATACGAATAAACTAATTCCAATAGGGGCCGTTCTAGTCTCTTCATTCTCCAAAATAGATGAATATATAATATAGAATCCTAGTCCAATTAATAAAATAGCACCTGCAAAATGCGCAATTTCTCCATACTGTTCTGATAAAAAGCGACCTAATACCATTCCTATAAATGGCATGATAATATGAAATATCCCTATCGTCATACCGATATACAGAATTTGTCTTACCTTTAAGGTCATCATTCCCATACCAAGACTCACCGAGAACGCATCCATCCCTAAGGCGAATGCCATAATTGTTAAAGGTATTAGCTGTTCAAACGTCATTCATGTCCCTCCTCGGACGTGCTACTTCAAAATATGCTTATCCGAGGAGAAATATTCTGTTTGCTAATCGTACCTTATGATTCAGTAATAATCTGATGTCCTGCTGCTTTCGTTAAGCGATTCATAATGGCATTCCCTATTCCTTCATTTGGGAATGATTCACTAAAAATAACATCCACTTCACTTGCATCAAACGTTCTAAGTACATCATATAATTTAGTCGCAACGCTAGCTAAATCGCTTCGAACACCACAAGATAATACAACATCCGCGCTATATACATGCTGATATTCTTCCGTCGTTAATACACCTACTTTAAATCCTTCTTCCTTTTTCTTATCCACAATAAGCTGAATAAATTCACGTGAGCCCTCAACAATACTAAGCGGCGCTTTCGGTGCATAATGTGTATATTTCATTCCAGGTGATTTCGGTTTTTCCTTCTCGTCCTTTAAAGCCGGATCTAAAGAAACAGTACCGATTACCGCTTCTAATTGTTCTTTCGTAATCCCACCTGGGCGTAATATCGTTGGAACCTCGCTCGTACAATCAATTACAGTCGATTCAACACCTACTCCCGTCGCACCACCATCTACAATACCTGCAATTTTCTCATTTAAATCTTCATATACGTGAGAAGCTAGTGTCGGACTTGGGCGCCCAGAGCGATTCGCACTCGGTGCTGCAACAGGTACATTTGCCTCTTCAATAAGAGCAAGCGCTACTGGATGATCAGGCATTCTTACTCCAACCGTATTAAGTCCTGCCGTCACCTTCTCTGAAATCCCTTCTTTTCTAGGTAAAATAATTGTTAACGGGCCTGGCCAAAAATGCTCCATTAACTTCTCTGCAACTGGCGGGATTTCTTTCACAATCCCATCTAACTGTGATTTTGTACCGATGTGGACAATAAGTGGATTATCACTCGGTCTTCCTTTCGCTTCAAAAATTTTCGCGATTGCTTCATCATTCATCGCGTTTGCACCTAGTCCATATACCGTTTCTGTAGGGAAGGCAATCGCCTCGTTTTCCCTTAATAATTTTGCTGCTTCTTGTAACTGTGGATAATATTTTTTTCTTTCCACAACATTATCCACAACCCACATATTTGTATGCATTTTTTCCCACGTCCTTTTCTACCCTGAAATACTTGTCTATTTTTAGTTTACTATGAGATTTATCCAAAAGACAAACAAGGTTTATCCACAAAATGTGGATAAACCTAATTAATCCGTGGATAACTTTGTGAATAGCTGACAATTTAGTATTATTGCATTTGGCTCTTTTATATTTTTACAAAAGTGTTCTAACTGTCGAATTCCCTCTGGTACGTTTTCTTTCTCTATAGTAACAAAGTCAAAAAACTGAAAGATTGTTATAGATTGTGGATGATTTGTTAGTAAGTACAATTGTCGAATATTTTTTTCGTTCATATACTGCAAAAACATTTCGAAAAAATATAAGAAAGTCTGTTTATCCACATTAGGTGTGAATAAACAAGAACGAATCAGTGCGTGTTCTTCACTTTGTTCATATCCGATGACAGCCCGTATTTCTTCCGCCTCTTCCAAAATCATAAATTGCGCGTACAACTCATTTATTTTATCATCTTTTTTATTAGCTTGTCCGAAAAAAGAATGCAATCTTTCCACATCTGCTTTCGTAGCAAAATATACTTTCTTCATAGTAAATCCCTCCTCTTTGTTATATATGAGAAGGGATTTACGAATAGTACTATTTAGAGAATAAAGATGTAAAAGCTTCTACAATAAATAACTTAACTTCTGGCTTTTCTTCTTCCTCCTCTACTTTTACATACTCATTTTGTTTTTCTTGTTTTTGTTCCACAGGTTTCTCCACTTTTTCCACAGTTTTTGTTTCCTCTTTACTTACAGGTTGTTCTTCTACTTTCGTTTCATTTTTTACTACTTTCTTTTCAGAAGCTGTTACTTTTTTTGCGACTTCCTGCTTTACAGCTTTCTTTTCTTTCACCTCATCCTCTTTTTTCTCTTCTGTATTTACTACTTCTTCATCATCTATTTGTTTTACTTGCTCCTCTTCAGGAGATTCAGCCTTCACAACATGTTCTTCTTTCCTTACAGCTGTACCACTTGAAAAATCTAAGAAACACATCGGTGGAAATAATACACACCACCAGTTTGCCCCTTCCCCTTCCCCAATTGTAATCAATACCGCCTCATATTCCCCTGCTGGATAAATAAAATTACCATATACCTTTGTAGGGAACTTTACATTCTTACTAAATCTCACTTGAAATGAATCTTTACTTCCTTCTTTTTTCAACGTATTTGCCACTGTTTTTTCGATTTCTGGAATATGACTTTGAATGACTTTACGTGCCTCTTCAAATGAAGTTAAATCTGCTACCCATCCATCAATTTGTGCTTTTACTTCATCACGCACTTTGCGCTTTAAAGCCTGATCTTTATCTGAATCACTATTTGCTAAAATCCGTAATCGAACGGCCTCTTTCGGAATAACTGAAGGCCCTTTCGCATCAGCTTTCATATATCCAAACTGCACAAGCAACTGTGCACCAATTAATAATAGAAGAAGATAAGCAATAACTTGTTTTTTCATTTCCTCCACCGTCCCTTCTACAAACAGTGTGGACAGACTTTCATCTTTCTAAACTATTAAATTCAAAATCTATATAAATTTTTCCACAAAAAAATAGAGTAAGGCATAAACCTTACTCCATCTCTGCAAATACCATACGATCTTTTCCATTAATATCAAAAACAACCTCAACATGAGCATGTGGAAAAGCTTGTTGTAACAACCCTTTTACATCCTCACCTTGCCCTACTCCAATTTCAAATGCCACAATTGCTTTCTTCTGCAACACATTCGGCAACTCTTCCATAAAACGGCGATAGAAATCTAATCCGTCTTCACCGCCAACAAGTGCTCTCTTTGGCTCATGCTCTTTCACCACAGGAGAAAGGCCACGCCAATCCTCTTCCGGTATATATGGAGGGTTTGAAACAACAACATCTAACTTTTGACTTGTTTTATAAAATGGTGACAATAAATCACCATGATAGAACGTTACTTCTGCGCCCAAAGTTTTTGCATTTTCTTTTGCAACTTCAATCGACTCTTGTGCAATATCTACCGTATACACATGAAGATTTTTATTTTCTAAAGCAAGCGTAATAGAAATCGCTCCACTACCTGTACCAATGTCCGCCACATGTAGTTTCTCATCGCCAAAATGACGCTCGATTCTTTCTAACACTCCCACTATAAGCTCTTCTGTTTCCGGTCTTGGTATTAATACTTCTTCATTCACAAAGAACGACCGTCCATAAAACATTTCATAACCAATCATATATTGAATAGGAATACCTTCTACATGCTTGTGAATAAACTCCGTAAAACTTGTTTCTTGTTCCACAGTTATTTCTTCACGCATATTCATGAGCATTCCGGTTCTGTTCGTCTTTAATACATGACAAAGGACAAGTTCTCCCGCATTTTCATCTCGTCCATTTTCCTGTAAAAAAGAAGAAGCCCATTTCAGGGCTTCATAGACACGCATTACTCAGCTGCCTCCATCTTTTGAGCCTGATCTTCCATCACTAAGGCATTGATGAAATCATCTAACTTACCTTGTAAGATTTGATCTAGCTTTTGAATCGTTAAACCGATTCGATGGTCTGTAACGCGGTTTTGCGGGAAATTATACGTACGAATACGCTCTGAACGATCACCCGTACCAACAGCTTGTTTACGGTTTTGATCATACTCAGCTTGCGCTTCTTGTCTAAACTTATCATAAACACGTGCGCGTAATACTTTCATCGCTTTTTCTTTATTCTTGATTTGTGATTTCTCATCCTGACACGATACAACTACACCAGTCGGTAAATGCGTTAAACGTACCGCTGACATCGTTGTATTAACACTTTGTCCACCAGGACCACTAGAAGCAAACGTATCAACACGAACATCTTTTTCATGAATACTAATTTCTACTTCTTCTGCCTCTGGTAATACAGCTACAGTTGCTGTAGATGTATGAATACGTCCACCAGATTCCGTTTCAGGAACACGTTGTACACGGTGAGCACCATTCTCGAATTTCAGCTTCGCGAAAGCACCTTTACCGTTAATCATAAAGATAATCTCTTTATATCCACCTAACTCTGTATAGCTCGCTTCGATAATTTCAGTTTTCCAACCTTGTACCTCAGCATAACGGCTATACATACGATATAAATCACCAGCAAATAAAGCCGCCTCGTCACCACCAGCAGCACCACGAACCTCAACGATAACGTTTTTATCATCATTAGGGTCTTTTGGAACAAGTAAAATTTTCAGACGCTCTGACAATTCTTTATCTTGTCCTTCTAATTCAGAAACCTCTTCTTTTACCATGTCACGCATATCAGCGTCTAACTTATCTTCTAACATTGCTTTTGCATCTCTTAATTGCTCACGAACATCTTTATACTCACGGTACACCTCTACCGTTTCCTGCATATCAGATTGTTCCTTTGAATACTCACGAAGCTTATTCGTATCGCTAATAACCTCTGGATCACTTAACAATTCATTTAACTTCTCATAACGATCTTCTACAGCCTGCAAACGATCTAACACACCATTCACCTCTACATCCTAGTATCTAATACAAATAGTATATGGTACTTAATCAAAAAAACGCAAATTATATTTAAAAGCGCAAGCGGCTTGCTCAGCTCTGACTGCCTAAAGTTCTTAGCTGTACGAAGAGCCGGCCACCAATCTTCATCTATTTTCGAAAAAAACCCGCTCTACATAGCGAGTTTCATTTATCTTTGTTTTGTAGGTACTGCATGACAATGACGACAACGTGGTTCATATGATTCTGAAGCCCCAACTAAAATAATTGGATCATCAAATGCCGCTGGTTCTCCATCGATTAAACGTTGCGTACGACTTGCAGGAGATCCGCATGCAGAACACACTGCCTGCAACTTAGTTACATGTTCAGCAATCGCCATCAGCTGAGGAACTTGTCCAAATGGTAGACCACGGAAATCTTGGTCTAATCCAGCTACAATGACACGATAGCCACGATTTGCCAATACTTGCACCACTTCCACAATGTCCCCATCAAAAAATTGTACCTCATCGATTGCAATAACATCCATTTCTTCTGCTACATGGTTAAATATATCTTTTGAAGCTGAAACAGGAACTGCTTTAACCTTTAATCCATTATGTGATACAACATCTTCTTCACTATAACGATTATCAATACATGGTTTAAATACAATCGCATGTTGTTTCGCAAATTGCGTACGGCGTATACGGCGGATGAGCTCTTCTGATTTTCCAGAAAACATACTCCCGCAAATCACTTCAATCCAACCATTTTGATTCATTAAGTACATTGAGCTCTCCTTTCATCTACTTTCCTAATCCAAAGTAGGGTAAAGGTTTAATATTTTTGCAAAAAAAACAGACAAGCGAATACATACACTTGCCTGTTTTATGTTCTTTATTACTTGATACCGTATTTCTTATTGAAGCGGTCAACACGTCCGTCTGCAGTAGCAAACTTCTGACGTCCAGTGTAGAATGGGTGAGAATCAGAACTGATCTCAATTTTTAGTAATGGATAAGTGTTACCATCTTCCCACTCAACAGTTTCGCTAGAGCCTTTAGTAGACCCGCTTAAGAATTTGAAGCCTGTGTTCGTGTCCATAAATACAACTTTATTGTAATTTGGATGGATTCCTGCTTTCATTCTTTTCATCTCCTTCCGCCCTGAATCATTTTCGAAACAGAGTTTTTCATCTTCAGCTGCTTACACAACTATATTGATGAAACACATATGATGAAATTATAACAAGGCTAACTCCATTTTGCAACTACCTGTTTTTGTCTTTTTAAAAATTAAAAGCACAAGCGGCTCGTTCAGAATCGCAGGACATTGGAGCTCTCGACCTTGAAGCGCTTTTTGCTTCGAGCGAGAGAGCGAAATGACCGGAGATTCTAGCCGCTGGAGCTGGATATAATTAAAAGCACAAGCGGCTCGTTCAGAATCGCAGGACATTGGAGCTCTCGACCTTGAAGCGCTTTTTGCTTCATGCGAGAGAGCGAAATGACCGGAGATTCTAGCCGCTGGAGCTGGATATAATTAAAAGCGCAAGCGGCTCGTTCAGAATGGGAGGGGGATGGAGCTTCTGACGTAGAGGCGCTTTTTGCCTCGTAGGAAGAAGTGAAGCCACCGACCATTCTAGCCGCTGAAGCTGGATATAATTAAAAGCGCAAGCGGCTCGTTCAGAATCGCAGGACACTTCAAACTCTCGACCCAAATATGATTTTTATCTCAAAAAACAAAATTTTTCCCATATATTACTCTCTCTAATATTCCCTTAAAAAACATAAAAAAACTCGCTTACCACAAAATAAGCGAGTCCCAATCTTTTCCCTTTACTTAGTTGTTACATATCTTTTTGAGTCTGCAACAATGTTTTGTAAAAATTCTTCATTTGTCTTTGTTTGACGAAGTTTACGTAAGAAACCTTCGACAAAGTCTGGTGTATCACGCATTGTTTTACGAATACCCCATAGCTTGTCTAAATGTTCTTTCGGAATTAATAGATCTTCTTTACGTGTACCAGAACGGCGAATATCAATTGCCGGGAAGATACGACGCTCAGCTAATGAACGATCTAAGTGAAGTTCCATATTTCCAGTTCCTTTAAATTCTTCGTAAATTACATCGTCCATACGAGATCCTGTATCAACAAGCGCTGTTGCTAAAATCGTTAAGCTACCGCCTTCTTCAATATTACGTGCAGCTCCAAAGAAACGCTTCGGTCTATGGAAGGCAGCTGGGTCGATACCACCCGATAATGTTCTACCACTTGGTGGAATAACAAGGTTGTAAGCTCGCGCTAAACGGGTAATACTATCCATTAAAATGATAACATCTTTTTTGTGCTCTACAAGACGCATTGCACGTTCTAACACAAGTTCCGCTACTTTAATATGATTTTCTGGTACTTCATCAAAAGTAGAGCTTACAACATCTCCTTTAACAGAACGTTCGATGTCTGTTACTTCCTCTGGACGCTCATCAATTAAAAGTACAATTAATTCAGCTTCCGGGTGATTTGTTGTAACACTGTGTGCGATTTCTTTTAATAGACTTGTTTTACCAGCCTTTGGAGGCGCGACAATTAAACCACGTTGTCCAAATCCAACTGGTGCGATTAAATCCATGATGCGTGTCGGTAACTTTTTCGGTTCCGTTTCCAATTTCATTTGGCGATCTGGGTATAATGGTGTTAATGCAGGGAAATGCACACGCTCTTTTGCTGATTCTGGATCATCTCCGTTTACAGCTTCAACTTGTAATAATCCAAAATAGCGTTCATTTTCTTTCGGAGGTCGTACTTTACCAGAAACCTTGTCTCCATTACGTAAATCGAAACGACGAATTTGCGAAGCTGAGATATAAATATCTTCTGAGCTTGGAGAGTAGTTAATAGGACGTAGGAATCCAAATCCTTCTGATTGAATAATTTCTAATACGCCTTCCATGAAGAAGAAGCCTTCTTTTTCTGCTCGAGCTTTTAAAATGGCGAAGATTAACTCTTTTTTCGTTAATTTGCTATAATACGAAATCTTAAATTCCTTCGCAAGCTCGTATAACTCTTTTAATTTCATGTTTTCTAATGCTGCAATTGACAAATTCATTCAGACACCACACTTTAACGTTATTCTCTTTTCACATGGGTAAAGGGAAAAAATACGGAAGGCAAATAATTAATAATGAAAGGCAATAAGTTCAAGTAGGGTAATATTCACTATTGTAACCCTTTTATCTAGTTTTAATCAATACGTTGAAACACAAATACAAGAAGCGAAGACAAGAAAATTTGTCTTCGCTTTTATTTAACCTAGTTCCAGTAGCTAGAATGGTCAGGAGCTCCATCCCCCTCCCATTCTGAACGAGCTGCTTACGCTTTTTATTTAATCCAGTTCCAGCGGCTAGAATCTCCGGTCATTTCACTCTCTCGCTCGAAGCAAAAAGCGCTTCAAGGTCCAGAGTTCCAATGCCCTGCGATTCTGAACGAGCCGCTTGCACTTTTTATTTAATAACCAAGTTTGGTTTTTTATTCAAGCTATGACGTCCGTCTACGAAGCGTACTGTGCCTGATTTTGCACGCATAACAAGGGATTGTGTTGTTCCTACGCTGCCTTTAAATTGAACGCCGCGTAATAGTTCTCCGTCTGTTACGCCTGTTGCCGCAAAGATTGCATCGTCACCTTTTACTAAGTCTTCCATGCGAAGGATACGATTTATATCTTCAATACCCATTTTTTTACAGCGAGCTAATTCAGCTTCATTTTGAGGCAGAAGCTTTCCATGGATTTCTCCACCTAAACATTTTAATGCAACTGCTGCTAATACACCCTCAGGTGCTCCACCAGAGCCGAATAAAATATCTACACCTGTGCGATCAAATGCGGTGTTAATTGCTCCAGCCACATCTCCATCGTTAATTAATTTAATACGAGCACCAGCTTTACGAATTTCTTCGATAATCGCTTGATGACGTGGACGGTTTAAAACTGTCGCTACAACATCTTCAATATCTTTATTTTTCGCTTTCGCAACCGCACGTAAGTTATCGATAATAGGCGCATCAATATCGACCGCCCCAACCGCTTCTGGGCCAACCGCGATTTTATCCATGTACATGTCAGGAGCATGTAACAAATTACCATGATCTGCAATTGCAATAACAGCAAGAGCATTCCATCCACCAGCTGCTACGATGTTTGTCCCTTCTAAAGGATCAACCGCAACGTCTACACGTGGTCCATACCCTGTACCTAATTTCTCCCCGATATACAGCATTGGTGCTTCGTCCATCTCGCCTTCACCAATTACAACTGTACCTTTCATCGGGATTGTATCAAATACATCACGCATAGCTGATGTTGCTGCACCGTCTGCCTCATCCTTTTTCCCGCGCCCCATCCAACGCGCTGATGATAATGCTGCAGCCTCTGTTACACGTACTAACTCCATAGATAAACTTCTTTCCACGATAATCCCTCTCCTTTAAGTCTTTATATTTCTGCCGTATTTTGTGAACCGTGTTTCTCTACAAAGTATACTTCCGCAAGTAGTGATGCTTCGCTTCCCCCTTGCGGAAGTATCACTTATGCGTTCTTCATCTCTTCAATTTCTTGACTTGTCATTTGTTCTCGCCAAATGTTTGCGCCAAGACCTTTAAGCTTGTCTACTATATTTTCATAACCTCGATCAATATGCTCAAGTCCGGTTACTTCTGTAATTCCATCCGCCATTAACCCTGCAATAACAAGGGCCGCTCCAGCTCGCAAATCACTCGCTTTCACTTTTGCACCTTGTAATAAAACAGGACCAGTTACAATTGCCGAACGACCTTCCACTTTAATTTGTGCATTCATACGACGTAATTCATCAATGTGTTTAAAGCGTGCGCCGTAAATCGTATCCGTTACAACACCCGTTCCGTGCGCCTTTGTTAAAAGCGTTGTAAATGGTTGTTGTAAATCTGTTGGGAATCCTGGATATACAAGCGTTTTTATATCAACTACTTTTAACCTTCTATTACCGTTCACTGTAATTTGGTCATCGTTCGTTTCAACTTGGACACCAGCTTCTCTTAACTTCGCTGTGACTGACTCTAAATGCTGAGGAATCACATTATCAACCGTTATTTCTCCTCCTGATGCAGCTCCTAAAATCATATACGTACCCGCTTCAATACGATCCGGAATGATCGTATGGTGACAACCGTGCAGTGAATCCACACCATCAATTCGGATTACATCTGTGCCCGCACCTTTAATGCGTGCACCCATGCTTGTTAACAATGTAGCTACATCAATAATCTCTGGTTCTTTCGCTGCGTTTTCAATAACAGTTCTACCTTTCGCTCGCACAGCTGCTAGCATAATATTAATTGTAGCTCCTACACTAACAACATCTAAATAAATACGTGCCCCGCGCAATTCATCTGCTCTTAAATAAATCGCACCCTGTTCATTCGTAACATGTGCACCTAACGCTTCAAATCCTTTAATATGCTGATCAATAGGCCTCGGTCCTAGATGACATCCACCTGGAAGCCCAATAACAGCTTTTTTAAAACGGCCAAGCATCGCACCCATTAAATAATAAGAAGCACGCAATTTTTTCACTTTCCCATTCGGTAAAGGCATTGCAACCATGTTAGAAGGATCGACTATCATCTCTTCCTCCTGTCCATAAGCTACTCTTCCTCCAATTTCCTCTAGCAAGTCTCCTAACATTTTCACGTCCGAAATATTAGGGACACCACCAATAGTTACTGGAGTATCTGCTAAAATTGTCGCTGGAATTAGTGCAACGGCGCTGTTCTTTGCACCGCTCACTCGAATTGTTCCATTTAAAGCTCTTCCGCCTTCAATTAGCAATTTTTCCATATTGAGCTCCCTTCTTGTGAATGTATTTACTTTCTATATCCTTATAGAAAGCTCCCCTTAAGAATCTCAATCACTCTTTCCACCCTAACACTCAATAAATAGGAAACCATTATCTTCATTTCTCCCGTAGTACGAATAGATAAAGATGAACTATTCATCGAATTTACTTTATCAATTTAGATACATTATCACATTTATTAATAGGACTATGCACATTATTTTCTATTTCAAAAACAAAATGATAAAAATCTTTAGACTTGTTCACGCTTTCATTATACAACGAAAGGAAACCGTCTAAAAGACTAGACGGTTTCCAAAACGGAATTTTATTCTTACGCTTTACCGTTAGAACCGAATTCACGCATTTTACCAGCAACAGTTGCTTTAATAGCGTCGCGGCCAGGTCCAATATATTTACGAGGATCGTAAACTTCTTGGTCTTTGCTTAATGCTTCACGAACAGCTTTTGTAAACTCAATTTGGTTCTCAGTGTTTACGTTAATTTTTGAAGTACCTAAAGAAATAGCTTTTACGATATCAGCAGTTGGGATACCAGTACCACCGTGTAATACTAAAGGTACGCCAGTGAAGTCACGAACTTGTTCCATTTCAGCGAATCCTAAGTTAGGCTCACCTTTGTAAGGACCGTGTACAGAACCTAAAGCTGGAGCTAGGCAATCGATACCTGTTGCTTCAACAAGGTGCTTACACTCTGCTGGATCAGCGTAAATTACGCCTTCAGCGATGATGTCGTCTTCTTGTCCGCCAACTGTTCCAAGCTCAGCTTCAACAGATACGTTACGAGCGTGTGCGTATTCTACTACTTTTTTAGTAGTTTCAACGTTTTCTTCGAATGGGTGGTGAGAAGCGTCGATCATTACAGATGTGAAACCTGCATCGATTGCTTCTTTACATTTTTCGAAGCTTGAACCATGGTCAAGGTGAATCGCTACAGGAACAGTGATGTTCATTTCTTCGATTAAAGCTTTAACCATAGCTACAACTGTTTTGAAACCAGTCATATGACGAGCTGCACCCTCAGATACACCTAGGATTACAGGAGACTTTTCTTCTTCCGCAGCAGCTAAGATAGCTTGAGTCCACTCTAAGTTGTTCATGTTGAATTGACCAACTGCGTATTTTCCTTCTAGTGCTGTGTTTAGCATTTCTTTCATAGAAACTAAAGGCATGGTGAATCCTCCTAAAAAACGTTTTTTGTATCCGATAAGTTCTTATCGCTGGTAGTATGACCAGAATAAGGTAAAATATGTATATTTACATACCGGACTTTTTTCTACACTCAATAGGATAACAACTTGTACTCAAAAACTCAACCGTATTCACCTGCTCATTAGTCCATGTAAACGCTTTTTTCCATATTTTTTATAAAAAATTCATTTTTTACGCCTCTACAGCAAGCTGTTCTCTCACCGCTTGACGAATCTCATCAATATCAAACGGTTTAGCAAAGTGCATTAAAGCTCCTAAATCTTTCGCTTCTTGGATCATATCAAGCTCTCCATAAGCAGTCATTAAAATTACTTTAATACTCTCATCAATTTCCTTTACATGTTTTAAAATCTCTATACCATCCATACCTGGAATTTTCATATCTAACACTACTAAATCTGGATTATCTTTTTTCACGATATCTAAAGCTTGAAATCCATTCGCTGCTTGGAATGTCTGATAACCTTCTTTTTGGAACACTTCATGTAATAACACACGAATGCCATATTGATCATCAACGATTAAAATTTTACCTTCCATAACTCCCAACCTTTCTGTATAAATACAAGATTTAAAGCTTCTTATATCTTAACGATTAATTTTCGCTATTCTTTGGCAAATCCCTTCCTATTCTTTCTTATTTTACCGTTTCCTATTTTGTTATGCTACCCTTCGATTTCACCTTTCTAAAAAAATAAACTATAATGAAAGCCGGTAAACACGTACGAAAGGGAGTAACATTATGTTAAAAATTTTTTCAACTCAATTAAGTGGTTATTTCTCCAGAGTTTCTCAAAAAGAAGAAATGAATATAGAAGATAGCGCCCGTCTACTTGCTCAAGCATTAGTTGGCGACGGTTTCATTTATTTACATGGTACAAATGAAATGGAGGGCGTTGTTGCTGAAGCATTATTCGGTGCTGAGCCAATGAAGCAAGCAAAACGATTATTTGAAAATGGTAAAGAAGTAGAAGTAACTTCTGCAGACCGCGTACTTCTTATTAGCCGTTTTTCAACAGATGAAGAAGTTGTAGCAATGGCAAAAAAACTTCAAGCTGATGGACACTCTATTGTCGGCATCTCTGCTATTCAAGAAGGTACTGAATCACTAGAACAATATACAGATGTACATATTGATACTAAGCTGTTAAAAGGCCTTATTCCAGACGATGAAGGCAATCGCTACGGATTCCCAAGTTTAATGATAGCTTTATTTGCATATCATGGAATCAAATTTACAATCGATGAAATGTTAAATGAATATTAAAAAAAGCGCCCTATTTCAGGCGCTTTTTTTATTACTTGCTCTCTTTATTCGTAATAGAAGCACTTACGAAGTCATGGAACAATGGTTGTGGACGATTTGGACGAGATACAAGTTCTGGATGGAACTGTGCTGCCACGAACCAAGGGTGGTCTTTTAATTCAATGATTTCAACTAGACGACCGTCTGGGCTTGTACCAGAGAATACAAATCCTGCTTTTTCCATATCCGGACGGAATTGATTGTTGAACTCATAACGATGACGATGACGCTCATATACAACCGGCTCGTTGTAAGCATTGTAAGCATTTGTTTCTTCAGCAAGCTTACATGGGTATAGACCAAGACGAAGTGTGCCACCTAAGTCTTCTACATCTTTTTGTTCTGGTAATAAGTCAATGATTGCATAAGGTGTATCAGGATTAATTTCAGAAGAGTTAGCTCCTTCTAATCCTAATACGTTACGTGCAAATTCGATTGATGCAAGTTGCATACCTAAGCAAATTCCTAAGAATGGTACTTTGTTTTCACGAGCATATTGAATTGCAACGATTTTACCTTCTACACCACGATCGCCGAATCCACCAGGTACAAGGATACCATCTGTATCACCAACTAATTCTTGTACGTTCTCTGATGTTACGTGCTCAGCGTTTACCCATTTCACTTCTACATCTGTGTCGAATGAATAACCCGCATGACGAAGTGCTTCTACAACAGAAATGTATGCATCTTGAAGCTCTACGTATTTACCAACAAGAGCAATTTTTGTTTTCTTAGAAAGGTTACGTACTTTATTAACTAGCGCAGTCCACTCTGTCATATCTGCAGCTGGATTGTCTAATTTTAAGTGATCGCAAACGATTTGGTCCATATTTTGCTCTTGGAGAGATAATGGAACCGCATATAAAGTATCTGCATCGCGTGCTTCGATAACTGCTTTTGTATCAATGTCACAGAATAATGCAAGCTTGTCTTTCATATCTTGAGAAACAGGCAATTCTGTACGAACAACGATAATATTTGGTTGAATACCTAAACTGCGAAGCTCTTTAACGCTATGTTGCGTTGGTTTTGTTTTCATTTCACCCGCTGCTTTTAAGTACGGGATTAACGTACAGTGAATGTACATTACATTGTCACGACCGATGTCGCTCTTAATTTGACGGATTGCTTCTAAGAATGGTAGAGACTCGATGTCACCAACAGTTCCACCAATTTCTGTAATAACAACGTCCGCGTTTGTTTCGCGACCAGAACGGTATACACGCTCTTTAATTTCGTTAGTAATGTGAGGAATAACTTGAACTGTTCCTCCTAGGTATTCACCACGACGCTCTTTTTGAAGAACTGAAGAGTAAATTTTACCTGTTGTTACGTTGCTGTATTTGTTTAAGTTGATGTCGATGAAACGCTCATAGTGACCAAGGTCTAAATCAGTTTCTGCACCATCATCTGTTACGAATACCTCACCGTGTTGGTATGGGCTCATAGTCCCTGGGTCTACGTTAATGTATGGATCAAACTTTTGAATCGTTACGTTTAAACCACGATTTTTTAAAAGTCTTCCAAGAGATGCTGCTGTAATACCTTTTCCTAGAGACGATACTACACCGCCTGTTACAAAAATATACTTAGTCATGAAAAAGCTCCCTCCTATTTTGCTGTTATATAATCACCGTTGCAAAGCGCAACGTATGTAGATAACACTGTATCCATCTTATTGTTAGACTCTTTTTATTTTCTAAACAAAAAACAAAAAAGAAAATTGCTCCCCTCATCACATAAAGTAATAAGTAGGGAGCAATTTTCTTTTATATTTACACTTTAAAAGTATTATCGTCCTTTTTTAAAGAGCCCAAAAATGATTCTACATGGACGATAATGAAAAGTCAAGAACTACAGTTCTTCCTCTTCTTCTTCTTCAGCTTCATCGTACTCAAGTTCTTCTTCGGCGAAGTCATCTTCATCATCTTCATCTAAATCATCAAGATCATCGTCATCTCCGTCTTCTTCTTCAAGAACCTTGTCCAAATCTTCTACCTCTTCTTCACTTGCGTCTGCATCGTCGAAATCTTCATCTTCTTCGATGTAGTCGTCAAAACCGTCCTCTTCAACTTTACGTTTCTTCTTCGGTTTTGGCTGAGGTAAGATTTCTTCATCAATTTGCTCATATGGGTACCAGCTACGTAGTCCCCAACGATTTTCTCCTAAATTAATGAAACGTCCGTCGATGTTTAAATCTGTATAAAATTGTGCGAGTTTCGCATTAACTTGCTCTTGAGATAGTCCCAGCACTTGAGCGATTTCTCGAACCAACTCGTTGAATGTCGTTGCTTGTCTTTTATCCCCTAAAACGCTATGTACAACTTCAATCATTGAACATTCTTTTAGCTCTTCTGGTGAATATTGCTTAAAATTCACTTATGCGGCACTTCCTTTCTTCAAATATAACCTTATATATAACGGTCTGCTTAAAAAAATCCATACTATTCATTATAAACAAAAGTCGCACAAATATGCTACAAAAAAAACGGGAAACTTTAATATGGTAATAAAATTATAATTTGTCTATTCCTTATTTCGGAAACATATGCGCTCCTTGCAGTACATACCTAATTTGCATTTCTGTATATTCTTCAAGCGTATACAGTTTTTGCAGGGCCCAACGTCTAAATCCCCACATTTGTCCTTGTATGAAAATGTTATGTGCAAGAAGCTGTATCTCTTTTTTATTTAATGTAAATGTCCCATTTTCTGTACACTGCTCTAAAATATTCTCAAACATCCCGACCATTTGAAACTCTTTTTCTAATACATATGGGAGTGATTCTTTCGGTAAAAAACGTACCTCTTGATACATAATTAATACTTCTTCTTGCAATTCATCCATCACTTTAAAATAATTCGTTATCGCTATCTTTAAGCTTTCTATACTTCCCTTCTCTGTACACACTACTTCCTCTAATCTTTCTTTTACATGTTCATAAATACTATCACAAACTAAATATAAAACATCATCTTTTGTACGAATGTACTCATAAAGTGTTCCAATACTAAACCCAGCCGCCTTCGCAATCTCTCTCGTTGTTGTACGTGGGAACCCTTTTTGCTTAAACAATTGCACCGCACCTTTAATCATTTGTTCACGTCTTAACGCAACTAATTTTTCATCTTTCACGGACGCATGTACATTGTGTTTAACCATCCCCTTCACCTCTCCCTATTATTTTTTGGAAGGAAAAAGCGTAGGAAAATACCTACGCCTTTGATCCTACTTCGTTAACATACGAGAAATTACAAGCCTTTGAATCTCTTGTGTTCCCTCATATATTTGTGTAATCTTTGCATCGCGCATATAACGCTCTACTGGATAATCTTTCGTATAACCGTAACCACCAAATACTTGTACCGCTTCAGTCGTCACCTTCATCGCTGTATCCCCTGCAAATACTTTTGACATCGCTGACTCTTTCCCATACGGAAGCCCTTCCGATTCAAGCCAAGCCGCTTGGTATGTTAGAAGACGTGCCGCCTCCACATCCGTTGCCATATCTGCAAGTTTAAAGCCAATTCCTTGCTGCGCCGCAATTGGTTTCCCAAACTGATGACGCTCTCTTGCATATTCTACAGAAGCATCTAAAGCCCCTTGCGCAATACCGACTGCTTGCGCGGCAATACCATTACGGCCGCCATCTAATGTTTGCATCGCAACTTTAAATCCTTGGCCCTCTTCCCCGAGTAGGTTCTCTACAGGAATACGACAATCTTCGAACATAATTTCAGTTGTTGGTGAAGAGCGAATCCCTAACTTGCTTTCCTTCTTCCCAACTGAAAATCCTGGTGTATCACTCTCCACAATAAACGCGCTCGTACCACGCTGCTTCGATTCGGGATCAGTTAACGCAAAAACAACATAAATATCAGCAATACCGCCATTTGTAATAAAGATTTTCGATCCATTTAAAATGTAATGGTCTCCATCTCGTTTCGCAGTTGTCCTCATTCCGCCAGCATCTGAACCAGAACTTGGTTCCGTTAAACCGTATGCGCCAATTTTCGTTCCTTCCGCCATCGGTCGTAAAAACTTTTGCTTTTGTTCTTCCGTTCCAAATTTAAAAATTGGCCAACCAGCAAGTGAAGTGTGTGCAGACAGCGTTACACCTGTTGAAGCACAAACACGAGATAATTCTTCGATAGCAATCACATACGCTAAGTAATCGCTTCCAATTCCACCGTATTCTTCAGGCCACGGAATGCCGGTTAAACCAAGCTCTGCCATTTGATCAAATAATGCACGATCAAATCTCTCTTCTTCATCACGCTCAGCTGCCGTCGGTGCTACTTCGTTCTTAGCAAAATCCCGAACCATTTTTCTTATCATTTCATGTTCTTCTGATAGTTTAAAATGCATTCCCGTCTCCCCCTTGTCCTTTTATAAAGCTCGACTAATAACAAGTTTCTGTATCTCACTCGTTCCTTCATATATTTGCGTGATTTTCGCATCACGGAAAAATCGTTCTACTGGATAGTCTTTCGTATAACCATAACCGCCAAATACTTGCACCGCTTCAATCGCAACTTCAACAGCCGTCTTAGAAGCGAATAATTTCGCAATAGAAGCTTCTTTACCGCATGGTAATCCTTGCGCTCTTAGCGATGCCGCTCTGTATACAAGTAATCGCGCCGCTTCCACACTAGTCGCCATATCTGCAAGTTTGAATCCGATTCCTTGCTGCGCCGCAATTGGCTTGCCGAATTGCTCACGCTCTTTCGCATAATCAATCGCACATGCAAGCGCCGCTTCCGCGATTCCTAATGCCTGCGCTCCGATTCCAATTCGTCCAACATCTAAATTCGCCATTGCCACCTTAAATCCTTGTCCTTCTTCACCAAGTAAATTCTCGGCCGGCACTTTCATATCTTCAAATGTAAGTTGTACCGTGCGAGAACCAAGAAGTCCCATTTTATGCTCATCTTTGCCGATAATTAAGCCTGGTGTATCTTTCTCTACTATAAATGCAGAAATCCCACTTTTTCCTGCCTCTGGATTTGTAGAAGCGAATACAATGTATGTACTTGCTTCACCGCCATTTGTAATAAATACTTTCGATCCATTAATAATGTAGTGATCGCCTTTCTTTACAGCTCTTGATTTCAAACTCCCTGCATCTGATCCTGCACTTGGTTCTGTTAATGCAAATGCACCTAAATATTCACCAGTCGCAAGTTTAGAAACATATTTCTGCTTCTGTTCTTCTGTTCCAAAATATAAAATCGGGTTCATTCCAACTGACGTATGTACAGCTAAAATTACACCAACCGTTGCACTTACCTTTGAAATTTCCTCAATTGCTAAAATGTAAGAAATAAAATCCATTTCTGCCCCGCCATATTTTGCAGGCGCTGGAATACCCATTAGTCCAAGCTCACCCATCTTCTGCAAAATCTCTTTTGGGAACACCCCTTGTTCCATACTAGGAACAAAGGGAGCTATTTCCTTCTGCGCAAAATCTCGAACCATTTTCCTCATCATTTGTTGCTCTTCAGTAAAATGAAAATTCATGTACTCCGCCTCCGTTTGCTATATATCTTTTTAATAATTTGGTAAGACCACTATTTTAATAAAAGGAGGACTTTATTCGTAAACGTAGAAACCACGGCCTGTTTTACGTCCTAACCATCCTGCGTTCACATACTTGCGTAATAATGGACATGGGCGATATTTACTATCTCCTAATCCTTCATGCAACACTTCCATAATGTATAAACATGTATCTAAACCGATAAAATCAGCTAATGTAAGTGGTCCCATCGGATGATTCATACCTAGTTTCATTACTTCATCAATCGCTTCTTTCGTCGCTACACCTTCATATAACGTATAGATCGCTTCGTTAATCATCGGTAATAAAATACGGTTCGATACAAATCCTGGGAAATCATTTACTTCAACTGGCACTTTCCCGATTTTTTTCGTAATATCTTCAATTGTTTCGTACACCTCATCATCTGTAGCCAAACCACGAATAATTTCAACAAGCTTCATAACCGGAACGGGATTCATAAAGTGCATACCGATTACTTTCTCCGGACGTTTCGTTACCGCTGCAATTTCTGTAATTGGTAGAGATGACGTATTCGTCGCTAAAATTGCGTGATCTGGAGCAATTTCATCTAAATTCGCAAAGATTTTCTTTTTTATATCCATTTTCTCAACAGCCGCTTCAATAACAAGATCCGCTTCCTTCACACAATCTAAATCAAGCGTTACTGTAAGGCGATTTAACGTCGCTTCCTTCTCTTCTTCCTTCATGCGTCCTTTTTCTACTTGGCGCGCTAAGTTTTTCGTAATAATAGCCAATCCTCTGTCTAATTGCTCTTGTTTTAAATCTTGTACCTCCACATCATATCCTGCCATTGCACATACTTGTGCGATTCCCGAACCCATTTGTCCTGCACCAATTACAACTATTTTTTGTACACCCATTATTTCTTCCCCCTTAATATAAATTGTTAATAAATCAAAAATCACCTACACGTAAATTAACGAACTTCAATCATAATTGCGTCACCTTGACCGCCACCGCTACAAATAGAAGCAATTCCAATTCCGCCGCCACGCTGCTTCAGTGCGTGGATAAGTGTAACGATAATACGCGCTCCACTTGCTCCAATTGGATGCCCCATTGCTACAGCGCCGCCATTTACATTCAATTTGTCTGGGTCAATTCCTGCAATCTCTGTACTTGCAATTGCTACCGCTGCAAATGCTTCATTAATCTCGAATAAATCGATATCTTCAATTGTCTTGCCTGTTTTTTTCAACAATTCGTTAATTGCATAACCTGGCGTTCTTGGGAAATCTTTAGACTCCACTGCAATTGCTGTATGTGCCAAAATTGTTGCTAATGGCTTTCTTCCTTCTTGCTTCGCTCTGTCTTCGCTCATTAATACGAGCGCAGCACCGCCATCATTTAGTCCAGGAGCATTACCCGCTGTCACTGCCGACGTCTTATCAAATACAGGTTTTAATTTCGCTAATTTTTCAATCGTTGTATCCGCGCGTGGCGCCTCATCTTTTGCAACGACGATAGGATCGCCTTTTCTTTGCGGAATCGTTACTGGCACGATTTCCTCTTCAAAACGTCCTTCTTTATGCGCTGAAACCGCACGCTGATGGCTACGATATGCCCATTCATCCTGCGCTTCGCGAGAGATTCCATCTTCCTTCGCAACTTCTCCGCCATAAACACCCATGTGTATACCTGAAAATGCGCATGTTAAGCCGTCAGCAACGTTTAAATCGATGATTTCGTTGTTCCCCATTCTGTATCCCCATCTTGCACCTCGTAAAATGTAAGGACTGTTACTCATCGACTCCATACCGCCAGCTACAATTAGTGATTGATCGCCAGTACGAATAATTTGATCCGCTAACGTAACCGCACGAAGCCCTGATGCACAAACTTTATTCACTGTTTCCGTCTGTACTTCCCAAGGGATTCCAGCAGCCCTCGCAGCTTGGCGCGATGGAATTTGCCCCTGTCCCCCTTGAATAACTGTTCCAAATATAACTTCCTCAACATCACTAGCAGAAACATTTGCTCTCTCAAGCGCTGCTTTAATTGCAATTCCCCCAAGTTCTGTCGCCTTCACGTCTTTTAAAGATCCTCCAAATTTCCCAACCGGTGTTCTTGCAGCACTTAAAATAACTGTTTTACTCATATCTATTTCCCCCATCTCTTTTTTTAGCACCGAGCGCTCGCTCGGTGTTCTTACGTTGAGAAGAGGTGCAATGATTGCACCTCTCTCTAAAGTTGTATTCATGCTTGCAGATTACATCGCTTCTTTCTTCTGTCCGATAACAGAGCGTTCTAAAATCTCTGTTACATCAAGAGTTTGAACCTTCTCTTCTACTTCTTTCGCTTTCGTCCCATCGCTAATCATCGTTAAGCAATATGGACAACCTGTACCGATAATGGATGGTTGCACAGCTAGTGCTTGTTCTGTACGAGCAACGTTAATACGTGAACCTGCTGTCTCTTCCATCCACATTAAGCCACCACCTGCGCCACAGCACATTCCGGTTTCACGGTTACGTGCCATTTCTACAAGATTCACACCAGGAATTGCTTTCAAAATATCGCGTGGCGCTTCGTATACTTCGTTGTATCTTCCTAAGTAACAGGAATCATGGTACGTAACTGTTTCCTCAATAGCGTGAACAGGTTTTAAGCGTCCTTCTTTCACCCACTGAGCTAACAATTCTGTATGATGATAGACTTCTGCTTGCAAGCCAAAGTCTGGATACTCATTTTTAAATGTGTTATAAGCGTGAGGATCAATCGTAACGATTTTCTTCACTCCTGCTTTTTCAAATTCCTCGATATTCTTTGTCGCCATCTCTTGGAAGACAAATTCATTTCCAAGACGTCGCGGTGTATCTCCAGAATTCTTTTCTTTATTACCAAGTATCGCGAATGAAATGCCTGCTTCGTTCATTAACTTCGCAAACGATATCGCAATCTTCTGACTACGATTATCATATGATCCCATTGAACCAACCCAGAATAAATATTCGAACTCCTCGCCAGCTTTCGATTTTTCTTTTACAGTTGGAACCGTTACTTCATCATCACCTTGACGCCAAGTTTCACGCTCTTTACGGTTCAGTCCCCACGGATTCCCTTGACGCTCGATATTTGTCATCGCACGCTGCGCTTCCGCGTCCATCTTTCCTTCTGTTAAAACGAGATAGCGGCGTAAATCAATAATTTTGTCAACATGCTCATTCATAACCGGACACTGATCTTCACAGTTACGGCACGTTGTACAAGCCCAAATCTCTTCCTCTGTAATAACATCTCCGATTAAACTCGGATCGTAAGCAAGCGTTGTAGCCGCTGATTCTTGTTGCCCTTTCCCAGCTGCCATCATCGCTAACTGATTTCCTTGTGTATTATTAAAAGCAACTACTGGAACCCACGGTGCTTTTGATGTCACTGCTGCTCCTTTATCAGTTAAATGATCGCGAAGTTTTAAAATTAAATCCATCGGCGATAACATTTTCCCTGTCCCTGTTGCCGGGCACATATTTGTACAGCGACCACACTCTACGCAAGCGTATAAATCAATAAGCTGATTTTGTCTAAAGTCTTCGATTTTACCAACACCAAATGTTTCTTGCGTTTCATCTTCAAAGTCAATCTTTTCAAGTTTCCCTGGATTTGAAAGACGTCCGAAGAAAACGTTAACTGGTCCCGCAATTAAATGCGCGTGTTTTGATTGTGGAACATACACTAAAAACGTTAACAAAATTAGTAGATGCACCCACCAAGAGAAATAGAACACAGAAATGGCTGCGGTTTCATTTATTCCCGAGAAAACGTAAGCGATTGCAGAAGCGATCGGTTCACTCCATGAAAGCTCCTCGCCGTGCCATATAATTCCCATCCCATTACCGAGTAGCACAGAAATCATTAAGCCACCAATAAAGATAAGAACAAGGCCTGATTTGAAATTACGTTTTAAACGAACTAGCTTCTCAACATAACGTCTATGAAAAGCCCAAAAGACTGCAATTAAAATAACAAGTGTGACAATTTCCTGGAAGAATGTAAATGCAGGGTATAGTGGTCCAAGTGGAAGATGTGATCCTGGTGCGAGTCCTTTCCAAACGAAGTCAATTGCTCCAAATTGGACAAGAATAAATCCGTAAAAGAACATAACGTGAATAATGCCGCTCTTCTTATCTTTCAGCAGCTTTTTCTGACCGAAAACATTGACCTTAAGGAGATCCCAACGCTCTTTAAAACGACGGTCAAATTCAATCTTTTTTCCTAACTGTATGTAGGCCATCCTCGTCCGTATAAGATACACAAACAAATATCCTGCATAAGCAATAACAGCAATGGCAGCCAGCCAATTAATGATCAGTAAGCTATTCATTTTTATGCTACCCCTCTCTTTGTAAGCCCTCTTTCTTTTTTAGAATCTTCAAAAACATATAATTTTCTGAATTTTATCCCCTGTCTTCATTATATAATGAGTGAGCATTCAGTCAACAGTTTTTTGTTATACAACAACATATTTTTTAATAAAGCTGTTTATTTCGGTGAAACTATAAAGTGAAACTTTAATCCGTAGGGGGTTGTTTCCTCTCGCCTGATCCCTTTAAGTAAGCCTAATTTTTAAGTAGGAGGCTTACCGCCCCTTAATATGGGATAAGGTGAAGCCAATCGGGATTTTCCGGGCAGCCAGTAAAATGAAGGCGAAAAGAATGCAAAGGAGGGAATTCACTTATGTTCTTCTTATCTCTCTTGTTAATATGCGTTACTCTTTGGATCACAATTGACCTTTTATATGGGAGGATTCTTCATTTAAAGCGTGTGCGCTCTCGTACTTTGCCTTTACGTCAAAGTAATTTTCAACTTTATACATACGGGCAAGATTTATATGATGCTTTATTTACTGATATACAACAAGCAAGGCACCATGTGCACGTTTTATTCTTCATTGTAAAAAACGATAAAATCAGTCGTGAATTTTTAAAGTTACTTATCGATAAGGCACAGGAAGGAATTGAAGTAAGACTTTTACTCGATCGATTGGGAAGCCATTATTTATCAAACGAGGCAATTCGTTCCCTACAAAAACATGGCGTCTCTTTTTCATTTTGTCATAAAGTGAAATTTCCTTTTCCGTTCTTTTCTGCAAATCAAAGAAACCATAGAAAAATTACAGTTATTGACGGGAAAATTGGTTATATTGGTGGGTTTAATATTGGAGAAGAATATTTAGGGCATAATCAAAAATTAGGATTATGGCGCGATTATCATTTACGCCTTACAGGAGAAGGAATACAAGATTTACAAAAGCAATTTTTACATGATTGGCTCGACGATACGAAGCAAAATTTATTAGATTCACCTCTTTATTTTCCTAAGCAACAACCAGGAATCATTCTACATCGTTTTATCCCTACTGATGGTGCCTATTTGCAAAATACATTTTTACATTTAATCGAAAGTGCGGAAAAAGAACTCTTTATCGGTACACCATATTTCATTCCTGGGAAGAAAATTATGAATGCATTATTAAAAGCGCGAAAACGTGGGGTTCAAATCACGGTTCTCGTTCCAGAAAAAGCGGATCACGCCCTTGTTCGCGAAGCAAAATTCCCATATTGCCGAAAGTTAATACAAGCTGGGTGTAATATTTACGCATTTCAACAAGGGTTTTTTCACGCTAAAGTTATTATAGTCGATGATTATATTTGTGATATTGGAACTGCAAACTTTGATATGAGAAGTTTATATATTAACCATGAAATCAACTGCCTTTTATATGATAAACATTTTATACAAACAGTAAAAAACAAATTCCATGAAGATCTAGAAAATGCGTCATTACTTTCCTTTAAAGATGTTAGCCCCCTTTCTCTTATTGATAGAGGGAAAGAATGGGTAGGAACGATACTTGCTTTCTTTCTATAGGAAAGATAATGGATAAAGGAGATGTATTCATTATGATTATGCGTTTCGGATATGTCTCACATGCAATGGCACTCTGGGACTGTTCTCCGGCTAAAACGATGACATTTACAAGCTTTCAAAAGCTTAGTAAACAAGAACGAGAAGATAAATTATACGATGTTACACGGCAAAATCTTGAGCATACAATACGTATTCTTCATTACAATATAGCTCATGAAATTCCGTTATATCGTTTATCCTCTTCCATCGTCCCACTTGCAACGCATCCCGAAGTCGAGTTTGATTATATCGGGTTGTTCACACCGCTTTGGCGTAAAATTGGGGCATTAATTAAAGAACACAATTTACGAGTAAGTTTTCATCCAAATCAATTTACGCTATTTACAAGCGACAAGCCACATATTACAACTAACGCTATTACAGATATGGCCTATCATTATAAAGTATTAGATGCAATAGGAATTGCAGATTCTTCTTATATTAACATCCATGTAGGTGGTGCCTATGGAAATAAAGAACAGGCAGTTGGACGTTTCCATGAAAACATAAAAAAACTTCCTACACATATAAAAGAGCAAATGACGCTTGAGAATGATGATAAAACATATACAACTGCTGAAACTTTATCGATTTGCCAAAAAGAAAAGATTCCATTCGTATTTGATTATCATCATCACATGGCAAACCTTTGCGAGGAACCGCTAGAAGTATTACTCCCTGCAATTTTTGAAACTTGGTCACATACAAATGTCCCTCCTAAAGTTCACATTTCCTCCCCTAAATCAAAAAAAGAATTTAGGGCTCACTCTGAATATATTGATTTAGAGTTTATTAAGCCTTTCTTACACATTGCAAAAAAAATCAACCATAATTTCGATATTATGATTGAAAGTAAACAGAAAGATTTAGCAATGCTGCAATTAATACATGAATTATCCTCTATAAGAGGGATAAAAAGAATAAATAGCTCAACATTACAATGGTAAATTGTAATGTTGAGCTATTTTTTTCAAAAAAAGTAATTTTTATAGTAAAAAACAACCTATTGTATATGCTATGATTGGAATTAGCATTTTCCACCTGCGATTCAACTTTATTGAAACGGAGCCATAATATGATTAATCAAAAAAAATATGTACACTTTGTCACGATGTATATAATTATATTTTCCCTTTGGATATTTCTTATCCCTAAGGACTTGAATATAAAAGAAATTGGAATTCTCTTCTTATTTTGTTTTGCTGCACTCTTTTCTTGCTATTGCTTATATAAAGCTATTAAGAAAATGAAGCGTAGTGATAAATTATTTTGGGTTTTATTACTCTGCACTTGCATATGCGGACTAACTATGGAAATAACTTTATTCCTTCATTCACTTTCTATATATGATCAAGTCATATTCTCATATAAGGCACTACCTTTTTTCATCATACAATATATTTTGCTCTTTTCTGGGTTTGCTATCAAATTCATAAAACATTATTCTATTAGAGGCCTTGCTCAATTTTCATTCGATAGTATCTTTATTGTTATTATGAATATTTATTTTACCTTAACTTTTATTTTGGACCTCTCAAGCTTTCGTATGTTAACAACAGATCACTGGGTTTTAATTGGATACTTTATTGCACAAGCATTAGTAATTTACGCCGTTATTAGCCTATATAGACGAGAACAATATTCTGCTAGCAGAATTTCATTAATTATCGGTTTTACTATCATACTTGTGTACGGGTATATACATCTGTTCCAACTAAACATGGGGATGAAAACTTCTTCTGAAGTCTCTTATTTAGTACATACTGCTTCAATTTTATTAATTGGTTTATCTTCCATACTATACATTTTGGACAAACCAATGCAGCATGAAACGAAAACAAAGTATTATCGATTTGATTATGTGCGCTTTATATTACCCTATTTCAGTATAATCATTACTTTTTCCTTTATTCTTATTCAACCTTGGGATGATAAGTTCATGCTAATCGGTCTAGTATTATCACTCATCTTATTATTCCTACGACAACTTTACATGTGGAAAGATAATCAAGCACTAATCGATACATATGAACAGTTGACTACACAACTAGAAGGCAAAGTAGAAGAGGGTGCATCTGCGTTATCAAAGAGTGAACAACGCTATAAATCGTTATTCGAAGATCATCCTGATGCCGTTTTCTCTTTAAATATGGATGGTATTTTCCAACAATCTAATACAGCTTGTGAAAGCTTATTTACTGCCTACTATTGTGAAGTAGAAAGCTATTCTCTTCTACACTTTATTGACTCAAAAGACCATGATCTACTAAAGAAAGCTTTACAAATAACAAAAGAAGGTAGACCACAAACTTTAGAAGTTCGCACAAAAGAAAAAGAAGGCTATTACTATTATCTTCACGTTACACTCATCCCTACTTTCATAAACAAAGAAGTTGTTGGGATGTTCGGCATAGCACGTGATATTACAACTTTATATGAAAAACAAAAACAAGTAGAACATTTAGCCTTTCATGATGCACTGACTGGATTACCAAATCGCCGAAAGTTTGAAAAAGATTTAAAAAACATTTTAAATACAGCTCAAACTAGCGTGAATGATGTTGCCGTTATGTTCCTTGATTTAGATCGATTCAAAAAAATTAACGATAGACTTGGTCACGATGTCGGAGATCTATTATTAATTGAAGTAGCAAAAAGATTACGTGGTTGCTTGCGTTCAAAAGATATCGTTGCTCGCCAAGGTGGAGATGAGTTTACAATTCTATTACCAGATATGTACTCAGAAAAAAGTGCGGCTTTTATAGCTGAACAAATTTTAACCGTTTTAAACAAACCATTCTCCATTAAAGACGAAGAACTGTCTATTACACCGAGTATCGGAATTGCCATGTATCCTGATTACGGGACCGATGTTACTGAATTAATGAAAAATGCTGATATGGCTATGTATCGCGCGAAAGCAAATGGAAAAAACAGATTTGTTTTCTTCTCAAAAGAAATAAGTATCGCCCAAAATGAAATCCAATTCTTAGAAGGTGAACTTACAAAAGCATTACAACAAAATGAATTTTTCCTAGAATATCAGCCACAAGTAAGCACAAAAACAAAACAAATTATCGGTTTTGAAGCATTAATTCGTTGGAAGCACCCAAAACTCGGCATCGTGTCTCCTGCCCAATTCATTCCTCTAGCGGAGGAAACCGGATTTATTATTGAACTTGGAAATTGGATTTTACGTACCGCTTGCTTAGAGGCAAAAAGATGGCATAATCAAGGGTTTTCTCACTTAAAAGTTGGTGTGAATTTATCTGTTGTTCAATTTAACCATGCAGATTTAATCCCTACTATTTCAAAAGTGTTAGAAGAAACCGAACTAAAATCAGAAGCACTAGATATCGAAATCACAGAAAGTATCGCAATTAATCAAAATCAATCTGTCATTTCCAAACTAGAACAGCTTCAAAATCTCGGTATTCAAATTTCAATCGATGACTTTGGAACTGGTTATAGTTCTTTAGCTTATTTAACAAAATACCCAATCAACACATTAAAAATTGCTCGAGAGTTTATTTGCGGAATTACAAATAGTCCTTTAGAGGAAGCGATTATCTCCTCCATCATTACACTATCTAAAGAACTAAACTTAGAAGTTATTGCAGAAGGTGTAGAGACGGAAGAACAATGGACGTTTTTATATGAACAAAACTGTGACCACATTCAAGGATTCCTTATTAGCAAGCCCGTTTCTAGTAAAGACGTTTGGATGTTACTACACAAAAAAACAACCGTCTAAGTAAGACGGTTGTTTTTTAATATTCAAAAGGTAGATCTCCAGCTAATTGTACCTCTTGATCATTATGAGAAATTACTTGGCTTTTCTCTAATGCTGTATCACCTAATGAAATACCCCATGCCATTGCTAACGTTAATAGGCTACCAATAAGTAGTTTCTTCATATTCCATCACCCACATTTTTTATTTTAATATATCATGAAATTTTATCCATATCCTATGCAATTATGCATATCCATTTTTTGGTTATCTATCTACTGATTTTATCTGCGAGCGCTTCTTTATATGCATGCATTTCTAATATATCAAAAAAGAAACTTGCCTTTTTATATGCATCTTCAATCTCTGGCTCATCATACCCCAATTTTCCTAGGCATTCGCCTCTTTGATAATATAGCTGTCCAATTAATGCCATACTATTAATTCGGCATGATATTTCAATTGCTTTATTTACTTGATAAAGTGACCCTTCATATTGCTCGTCTAAGTATAATGCTTTTGCATGATTATATCTTACCTTCACGTCGAATTCTTCATTATCATGCAATGTCTCTAATTGTTTTAATATATCTTCAAATAACTCAATACTTTTCTTAAAATAATTATTTTCAGCATAAATATTTGCAATTGCATTCTCTATATAGAGATTTTGGTATACGTCTATTCCAGCTAATTGTTGGTTTAACAATTTTTTTAATTCTAAAATACAATATTCGTAATCGATTTTCTTCAATATGTAAGCTGCTACATGATATTGCCATTGAAGAAACTGCTGGAATTCAGGATGATATTCTTCCTTTTTTAGCTCATTCCATACTCTATTATAAATCTCTTTATATTTTTTTTGCTTACACAGCATAATGACTTGATCTTTAAACTGTTTTTTTCTTTCAATATCAGAATAAATAAGTACCTCATAAAAGTGAATAATGGGAACTTGTAACTTTGCTGCGATACCTTGTAATATATCCATACTTGGGTATACCGCGCCCGATTCAATTCGACTCACTTCCGATTGATGACATATGTTATCGGATAACTGTTTTTGTGTTAATCCCCTCATTACCCTAATCTTCTTAATTTCACTTCCTAATTTTTCTGCGTGCATACTTACTCACCATCCCATTATAACAATCTAATTTGTTAAGTTGTCATACCACTACAATAATGTGCATTCGACAATTTTTGATATGAAATAATGCATAATATATATAAAATTCGGCAAATTGTTCATACAATCCATCTCACATACAATAATAGATTAGTAGTTTTATAGATAAATTATAGAAAATTTGCCCGTGCCTTCGTTACATTCGGTCTTCTTTATCCTTTATCAGCAGAAGCTATTTACACCCAAGAACTAGATAAAAATGAAGTGAAAATTGAAATTGCTTAGCCTAGTTTAACGCTTTAAAAATGACACAACCTCAAAATGATACGAAAAAATATGGCGAAAAAGTATTTAAGGGGTGAGATAAATGAGGCTAAAGCTCAACAAGGGTGAATGACAACTGAAATGAATGTAGATTCCCAACCTACAAATAAAGAAATAAAAGAAAATTAAACCGAAGTTCGCCTTGCACAAACTTACAAAAACTATAAAATATATAGTCAAGATTTCATTGTAAAAGTAGATAAAAATGGAGTAATTACAACTGTTAGTGGCAAGGTTGTCCAAAATTCAGACCAATAACCTAATCTAACTATAACAAATTTTTTGTCGAAAAATGAAGTAAAATCTAAATTACGCGATATACTTCAAATTCTGAGCGATGCGACTGCGACGAAACTCTCTATTGAAATACTTGTTTATAAGAAAAAAGAAGCTTACCACTCATAGGTAAACTTCTTTTTCATATCCATCCCTTTTCTTCCGCAATTGTAATTGCCTCAATTCTATTTTTCGCATCGAGCTTCGTTAATACTTCAGAAATGTAATTACGTACTGTGCCGGGTGAAAGATAAAGTGCCTTCGCAATTTCATTTGCCGTCTTTCCTTCTTTCGCAAGTAACAATACTTCTTTTTCGCGATCTGATAACGGATTTTGCTCCTGCCATAAGCCGAACATTAAATCTTGAGAGATCTCTCGCTTTCCTTTCATTACATTACGAATCGCTGCAGCTAAATCTTCACTTGGACTATCTTTTAATAAATATCCGTGCACGCCAGCTTTCATTGCTCGTTCAAAATATCCAGGGCGCGCAAATGTTGTTAAAATCATTACTTTGCATGCTGATTTTTCTTTCTGTAACGTTTCCGCAACATCTAATCCGCTTTGAATTGGCATTTCAATATCCATAATGCTTACATCCGGTTTTAACGATTCAATTAGTTTTAGCGCCTCTTCCCCGTTCGCAGCTTGCCCAATTACTTCAATATCATCTTCTAGATCAAGCAGGGCCCCTAATGCACCACGAAGCATCCGCTGATCTTCTGCAATAATAATTCGAATCATGCCCTCACCTCATCTTTTCCTGTTCGAATAACAACTGGAACTTTTACTGTTAATAGTGTCCCTGGATTAATCGTACCCAGTTCAACAAATCCATCAATAAGAGCGATACGCTCTTTCATACCACGAATGCCATTTCCATCGTGGTTTTGATCCGCTAAACCAATTCCATTATCTTCTACTGTCAAAATTAATTCACCTTGTGATTCTAGTACAGAAACTGTACAACGCGTCGCCTTACTATGCTTTACAACATTTGTCACAGCCTCACGTAAACACATTCCTAAAATATTTTGTTCAATGGGTGATAACGAACTTGCACTCGTTTCTTGTTTTATTTCTAATTCAATAGTAGCAGCTTGTAATATCGCTTTTATTTGCTCAAGCTCTTCTTCTACTGTAATCATACGCATATCAGAAATTAGTTCCCTTAGCTGCTTTAAAGCGGTACGAGATGTTTGCGTAATTTCCTTTGCTTCCACACTTGCACGCTCCGGATTTTTTACAATTAACTTTTCCACGAGCTGACTTTTTAAAGTAATGAGTGATAACGTATGCCCTAACGTATCATGAAGATCCCTTGCAATCCGTTGCCGCTCTTCACGTTTTACTAAGTCCTTAATTTGTTCGTTTGCTTCGTCTAATTGATTTCTTAACATCTTTTTCTGATTAAAATTACGCATTCCAAATGGCGTAAGAAGCATTAAAATAAACATCGGAACAATATTTACTAAACTTGTAGTTGTTAGTTGATTCATATTTACAAATAAAAATGCCCCAAGCATTATAACTAACAAACATAATAGCACTCGAAACACTTTCTTATTTGGCGCAAATCCCATCGCACTTGCAGTGAAAAAGCCAAAGAATATCATGAAAGGATTGTAAAATAAAGCAAATAAAAAGATAAGTACCATTTGAATACATGCCCAAAAAACGAACGTCCTCTGCACAAAATAAAGCTGACGGTATGTGATAATAAAAACTATCAACATACCGCTTCCAATTACAAGCTTCCACCCTGACGCCTGCACTAAATGGTAAATTGGAAATAACAGATACACGAACCACATATACGGGAAGAAACCCATATGTTTCGGAAAAATCTCAATCCTCTTCTTCTCTATCATTTATACCGCTTCCTGTCTTTTTCTTATATATATTGATATTACAACAAACATAAGGAAATAACCTCCTAGTACCGCGATATTTTCCCAACCAACTGATTTTCCAGCTACAATATCCCATGCACCGCTTCCGAAGTGATATGTTGGTGTCCATTCACCAATAGATCTTAATATTTTCGGAAATACTTCGATTGGCATCCATAACCCGCCAAGAATTGCTAAACACATATTTAAAATATTGGCTAAACCAGCAGCAGCATCAACCTTTTTAATAGAACCGACTATCGATCCAAGCGCTAAAAACGGTGTTACACCTAGTAATAACCATAAACCAGCGCCCATCCATTGACCGAACGTTAACTGAACATCATTAATTAAAATACCTGCTATAAAAATAACTACGATTGAAAACACATTTACTACTGTTTGTGAAACAATTTTCGCAGAAATATATGCCCCTTCTGGCAAAGGTGTAATTCTCAACAGTTGTGCCCACCCTTTTTGTCTTTCCTCAGAAAGACGAACACCAAAGCTAAAAAGTGCTGTTCCAATAATACTGAATGAAGTCATAGAAATTAAATAGTGAGCTTTCCATTCATTCCCGTTCTGTGGCACTTGAACAACATTTGTGAAAATGTAGTAAAACATAACTGGCATTAGTAATGAGAAAAAGATAAATAATTTATTGCGAAACGTACGTAATATCTCCATCTTACATTGCATCAAAAACGCTCTCATGCGATTTCCCCCTTCTGATTTGCGACAAACTGTTCAAATGCTTCATCAAGACTTCCACGTTCGACTGAAACATCTGTTACAGGTAAGTTCTTTTGATAAATTGCTTTTAAAGTTGCATCTGTATCTTCAGTTGTTAAAGTGAAGTGCCCTTCGTTTGACTGTACTTCTGTTACGTTTGGTAATTCTTTTAGTAATTTTGCAGGAATACTTTCCTTCGAATAAAACGTAATAGTTTTTCGCGAAATCGTCGCCTTCATCGCATCTGGTGTACCATCTGCGATAATCTTTCCGTTTGCAAACAATAAAATACGATCCGCCAACGCATCCGCTTCTTCTAAATAGTGTGTCGTTAAAATAATTGTTTTCCCTTCACTTGCTAACTTTCGAATTGTTTCCCAAAACGTTCTTCGAGACGTAATATCCATTCCAACTGTCGGCTCATCTAAAAATAACAAATCTGGATTACCTGCAAGTGCGAGTGCAAAGTTTAACCTTCTTTTTTGCCCACCTGATAATTTCTCACACCTTTGCTTTCGCTCCGATTCTAAATTTGATAACTGTAGCAACGTTTCTTTCGCTACCGGATTCGTATAATAACTACGGAATAACTCAATTGCCTCTTCCACTGTAATGCTATCAATGACACTTACTTCTTGTAACATCGCACCGAGGCTATTACGAACATCTCTATGTTTGGGACTCTTTCCAAATATAGAAACAGTTCCTTCCGTCGGATCCTTTAATCCAAGCATCATCGACATCGTCGTCGTTTTTCCTGCACCGTTCGGTCCAAGTAGTGCTACTATTTCTCCTTTATTCACATGAAATGAAACGTTATTTACTGCCCTTTTATATTTAAATGTTTTAGAAACACCATTTACTTCTATAATCTTTTCCATCTCTCCACCCCCGCTGTTTCTTATATTTACATTGTATGTGTTGGAAAACTTAGGAAACAGTATGATGCGTCATGACATCGATATGACAATTGTCATGTATTCCTTATGAGAGGAATCAACCTACATACCGCAAGCGAGTAGCAGGACGAAAATAAACATGATACAATCGGGTAAGATATATATTCGAGGAAGGACAGTGGTTTTCATGATTATTCGTAATGAACAAGATTTAGAAGGCTTACGAAAAATCGGCCGCATCGTTGCACTTGCACGTGAAGAAATGAAAAAAGAAGCGAAGCCAGGTATGACAACGAAAGAGCTTGATTTGATCGGTAAAAAAGTATTAGATGAGCATGGTGCTATTTCTGCACCTGAAAAAGAATATGATTTCCCAGGTGTAACTTGTATTAGTGTAAACGAAGAAGTTGCTCACGGTATTCCAGGAGATCGCGTATTAAAAGACGGCGACTTAGTAAACGTCGACGTATCTGCTGCACTTGATGGCTATTATGCAGATACAGGTATTTCATTTGTACTTGGAGAAGATGAAGCAAAAGAAAAGCTTTGCCAAGCAGCTGTTGATGCATTTTGGGCAGCAATGAAAAAGGTTAAAGCTGGTTCAAAGCAAAATCAAATTGGTCGTGCTGTTTCAAATTTCGCACATAAAAATGGATACAATGTGATTCAAAACTTAACTGGTCACGGTATTGGTCTTAGCTTACATGAAGCACCAAATCACATTTTAAGCTACTTTGACCCAATGGATAATGCACTTCTAAAAGACGGTCTTGTTATCGCTGTAGAGCCATTCATTTCTATGAAAGCTGATCACATTATTGAGCGCGGCGATGATGGTTGGACATTCGTTACACCTGATAAAAGCCTTGTTGCACAATGTGAACATACAGTTGTCGTAACACGCGGCGAACCGATTATTTTAACAGAAATATAAAAAATAGCCGTTTGGTAGCAGAAACCTACCAAACGGCTATTTTTTATTACTTTTAGGTATGCGTTTGGTAGCAGAAACCTACCAAACGGCTATTTTTTATTACTTTTAGGTATGCAAAAATTTATATAAATAAAAGGTGGTGCATCAAGGCACCACCTTTTTAACGGGGTGAGGCTGCCCAAAAGTACGGAAAACCTTTGAACAGCCTCGTATTTTCATATGGATGCCTTACATATATCACTGATGATAATTATGAAATGCGGAAACATATTTATCATCACATGATTCAAACACGAGAAAAGAAACCCTACAGTGGATTCTTTTCTCTACATAATCTAAAGTTTGGGTACACTAGATTCATGCAATGTAGGAGCTTTCCAAACAGAAAGCGAACCTTCATTTAAAATGATAGCATACATATCTCCACCAAAAATATGCAAATATGCATATAGTATTTTTTATTTCTCAATGTCAGAATATTGAAAAATAAAAAATGTAAAGGTAAAATAAAGTCGTTATCCGTCTTCTTTTGTCAGTCAGAGAGAATAGAAGAATAGGAGAGGAAAAAATGAAAAAATCTTTAAAACAAAAAATAGTAAGCTCTTTGCTTGCTGTATCACTCGCTGTTAGCTTGGCTCCAATTGGACAAGCCAAAGCTGATTCCACGTCAGAAATCACACAGACTTCACCTATCACAAAACAAGTTGATGCAAGCCGCGCCATCGAACACATCCGTTTCTTATCCGAAACAATTGGTCCTCGCCCTGGTGGGACAAAATCAGAAGAATGGGCTTCTCGCTACGTTGGTATGCAACTTAAATCAATGGGCTATGAAGTAGACTATCAACCATTTCAAGTGCCAGATCAGTACGTTGGCTTTATTGAATCCCCATTATCCACAAAGCGTAATTGGCAAGCTGGCGCTGCTCCTAACGCACTAATTTCTACAGAAGCTGTTACAGCTCCTCTTATCTTTGTTCAAGGTGGGACAAAATTAGAGGATATTCCAAATGAAGTAAATGGAAAGATTGTTCTATTTGAAAGGGGAACAACAGTAGCAGACTACAATAAACAAGTTGAAAATGCTGTTAGCAAAGGAGCAAAAGGTGTTCTTTTATACAGTTTAATTGGTGGACGCGGAAATTATGGACAAACCTTCAATCCCCGCCTAACGAAAAAGCAATCTATTCCTGTCTTTGGTCTTGCTTATGCGCAAGGAAATGCATTTAAAGAAGAAATCGCTAAAAAAGGGACAACAATTCTTTCCCTAAAAGCGAGACATGAATCTAATTTAAAATCCTTAAACGTCATCGCTAAAAAGAAACCAAAAAACAGTACAGGTAATGAAAAAGCTGTCGTTGTAAGTTCGCACTATGATAGTGTAGTTGGAGCACCTGGAGCAAACGATAATGCTTCTGGTACAGGATTAGTATTAGAGTTAGCTCGTGCTTTTCAAAATGTAGAAACTGATAAAGAAATTCGTTTTATTGCTTTTGGTTCTGAAGAGACTGGCTTACTTGGCTCCGATTATTACGTTAATAGTTTATCCCAAAAAGAACGCGATCGAATTTTAGGTGTCTTTAACGCAGACATGGTTGCAACAAATTACGATAAAGCAAAGAATTTATATGCTATGACGCCTAACGGTTCTCCAAACCTTGTAACAGACGCAGCCTTACAAGCAGGTAAACAATTAAATAATGACCTCGTACTGCAAGGGAAATTCGGCTCCAGTGATCACGTGCCATTTGCTGAAGTTGGTATTCCTGCCGCCCTATTTATTTGGATGGGTGTCGATAGTTGGAATCCATTAATCTATCATATCGAGAAGGTATATCACACACCTCAAGATAACGTATTTGAGAACATTTCACCTGAACGTATGAAAATGGCATTAGAGGTTATTGGTACAGGCGTCTATAATAGCCTTCATTCCACCGTAAAAACAGGAGAGAAAGCCGCTTAATACTATTTCAAGCCACCGATTAATCGGTGGCTGTTTATTAAGAAAAAATGAATATGCATAAAAGCATATTCATTACATGGTATTATGGTGTATAATTAAAATCGTAATATATAAATAAAGGATATCAATCACATAGCATTATGTAGAATAAAAAATTTAAATACTATTGATTACATCTAATGAGAAGGTTTTTCAATTATAAAAAGGTGCTCTTGCAGTTGTGTTAACTTGAACTTCAGGAACTAATGCCTTCATTCCTAAAATAAACGTTGCATCAGCTACTCAAGAACAAAGCTTTACAATATGCTATTTCTAAATTAGCCATAAAAATGGCTATGCATTCATCCAAAACTTAATGAAACATAGCATTGACCTTAAATTACATGAGATACCACGCTCTAAGCTTATGGTCCAATGATAATGTGCTTCTTAAAAACGGTTTTGTTATCGTTTTAGAGCCACTGATTGAGTCCACCTTGAAATTGTTCCCTTTTTTCTATAAAAAAAAACCCTTCAGGCTGCATTCTTCCCTTCACCTTATTGTGAAGTGTTTTTGAATACTTACCTAAAGGGAGCAATATCAATAGTAATTTTTTAATTTGTCAGCTACTCAGTTTACAGTGTAATCAATAATCTAAAGCTTTTTTATTATTTAATTCGCTGACGAGCGAGTAGGATTCCACCTAAAAGGAACAATACCATACCTCCAAGAATTGAACTCATTCCTGCTGATGTTCCTCCTGTGTTAGGAAGTAATGTTGGCTTATCATTTTCTGTAGTAGGTGGAACTTTTGAATCGCTATTGTTGCCTGTATTTGTGTTTGGATTTTTCGGATCTGTACTTGGATCTTTCGGATCTGTGCTTGGATCTTTCGGATTTGTACTTGGATCTTTTGGATTTGTACTTGGATCTTTTGGATCTACATTTGGCTCGTCCTTGATTTTTGTATTTGTGATGTCATAACCTTTTACTTTGGATTCATACCCAGCTACTGGTTGTTCCTTCACTTCATACTTGTACGCTACTCCATTTTCATCGTATGCTTGGAGCTTTTCAAACGTGTACTTCCATTCTGTTGCCGCTGTTACTTCTTTTGTGTCTACTACTTTACCGTTTTGTAGTAAGTCTACTTTAATCGAACTTGGACGATCTGTTGCATTGTTATCGTTCCACGTTTTTGTTCCTTCTACTTTTGTTTCGCCTACTTTTGTATTCGTGATGTCAGTACCATTTACTTCGGATTCATATCCTGCTAATGGTTGTTCTTTTACTGTATACTCGTAAGCTTTTCCTTCCGCATCATATGCTTCTAAATCTGTGAATGTATATTTCCAACCCATTACTGCGAATACGTCTTGTGTTTGAATCACGTTCCCGTTTTGTAGTAAGTCTACTTTGATCATTGTCGGACGGTCTGTTGCATTTCCGTCTTTCCACGTCTTTATTCCTTCTACTTTTGTTTCGCCTACTTTTGTATTCGTGATGTCATAACCTTTTACTTTGGATTCATATCCTGATACTGGCTGTTCTTTCACTTCATACTTGTATGCCACTCCGTTTGCATCGTATGCTTGGAGCTTTTCAAATGTGTACTTCCATTCTGTTGCCGCTGTTACTTCTTTTGTGTCTACTACTTTACCGTTTTGTAAAAGATCTACTTTAATCATTTCCGGACGATCTTTTGCGTTATCGTCTTTCCATGTTTTCGTTCCTTCTACTTTTGTTTCGCCTACTTTTGTATTTGTGATGTCAGTACCATTTACTTTGGATTCATATCCTGGTACTGCCTGTTCTTTCACTTCATACTTGTACGCTGCTCCGTTTGCATCGTATGCTTGGAGTTTTTCAAACGTATACTTCCAGTTTGTTGCCGCCGTTGCTTCTTTTGTATCTACTACTTTACCGTTTTGTAGTAAGTCTACTTTAATCGAGCTTGGACGATCTGTTGCATTGTTATCGTTCCACGTTTTTGTTCCTTCTACTTTCGTTTCGCCTACTTTTGTATTCGTGATGTCAGTACCATTTACTTTGGATTCATATCCAGCTACTGGCTGTTCTTTCACTCCATACTTATATGCCTTACCTTCTGCATCGTAAGCTTGGAGCTTTTCAAACGTGTACTTCCAGTTTGTTTCTGCTGTTACTTCTTTTGTATCTACTACTTTACCATTTTGTAAAAGGTCTACTTTGATCATTGTCGGACGATCTGTTGCGTTATTATCGTTCCATGTCTTCGTTCCTTCTACTTTTGTTTCGCCTACTTTCGTATTTGTGATGTCATAACCGTGTACGTCAGATCCGTATCCCGTTACCGGCTGTTCCTTCACTTCATACTTGTACGCTACTCCATTTTCATCATATGCTTCTAAATCCGTGAATGCATATTTCCAGTTTGTTGCCGCTGTTACTTCTTTTGTATCTACTACTTTACCATTTTGTAAAAGGTCTACTTTAATCGAGCTTGGACGATCTGTTGCTTGGTTATCGTTCCACGTTTTTGTTCCTTCTACTGTCAATTTCGCTACTTTTGTATTCGTGATATCAGTACCACTTACTTTGGATTCATATCCTGCTACCGGTTGTTCCTTCACTTCATACTTGTATGCCACTCCATTTTCATCGTATGCTTGGAGCTTTTCAAACGTATACTTCCAGTTTGTTTCTGCTGTTACTTCTTTTGTATCTACTACTTTACCATTTTGTAAAAGGTCTACTTTGATCATTGTTGGACGATCTGTTGCGTTATCGTCTTTCCATGTTTTCGTTCCTTCTACTTTTGTTTCGCCTACTTTTGTATTTGTGATGTCAGTACCATTTACTTTGGATTCATATCCTGGTACTGCTTGTTCTTTCACTTCATACTTGTATGCCTTACCTTCTGCATCGTATGCTGCTAAATCTTTGAATTCGTATTTCCAGTCTGTTGCTTTGCTTACTTCTTGCGTCGCAATCACTGTACCATTTTGTAAAAGGTCTACTTTAATCATTTCCGGACGATCTTTCGCGTTATCGTCTTTCCATGTCTTTGTTCCTTCTACTTTTGTTTGACCTACTTTTGTATTTGTGATATCAGTACCACTTACTTTAGATTCATATCCTGGTACTGGCTGTTCTTTCACTTCATACTTGTATACCACTCCGTTTGCATCGTATGCTTGGAGCTTTTCAAATGTGTACTTCCATTCTGTTGCCGCTGTTACTTCTTTTGTATCTACTACTTTACCGTTTTGTAAAAGGTCTACTTTAATCATTTCCGGACGATCTTTCGCGCTATCATCTTTCCATGTTTTCGTTCCTTCTACTTTTGTTTCGCCTACTTTTGTATTTGTGATATCAGTACCACTTACTTTGGATTCATATCCTGCTACCGGTTGTTCCTTCACTTCATACTTGTACGCTACTCCATTTGCATCATATGCTGCTAAATCTTTAAATTCATATTTCCAACCTGTTGCTTTGCTTACCTCTTGCGTCGCAATCACTGTACCATTTTGTAAAAGGTCTACTTTAATCATTTCCGGACGATCTGTTGCGTTATCATCTTTCCATGTCTTCGTTCCTTCTACTTTTGTTTGACCTACTTTTGTATTTGTGATATCAGTACCACTTACTTTGGATTCATATCCTGGTACTGGCTGTTCTTTCACTTCATACTTGTACGCTACTCCGTTTGCATCGTATGCTTGGAGTTTTTCAAACGTGTACTTCCAATTTGTTGCCGCTGTTACTTCTTTTGTATCTACTACTTTACCGTTTTGTAAAAGATCTACTTTGATCATTTCCGGACGATCTTTCGCATTATCGTCTTTCCATGTTTTCGTTCCTTCTACTTTTGTTTCGCCTACTTTTGTATTTGTGATGTCATAACCGTTGACTTTGGATTCATATCCAGCTATCGGTTGTTCCTTCACTTTATACTTGTACGCTACTCCATTTGCATCATACGCTACTAAATCTTTGAATTCATATTTCCAATCTGTTACTTTGCTTACTTCTTGCGTCGCGATCACTGTACCATTTTGTAAAAGGTCTACTTTAATCATTTCTGGACGATCTGTTGCGTTATCGTCTTTCCATGTCTTCGTTCCTTCTACTTTTGTTTGACCTACTTTTGTATTTGTGATATCAGTACCACTTACTTTAGATTCATATCCTGGTACTGGCTGTTCTTTCACTGTATACTCGTAAGCCTTTCCTTCCGCATCATATGCTTCTAGATCTGAGAATATATATTTCCAACCCATTACTGCTAGTACGTCGTGTGTTTGAATCACATTCCCGTTTTGTAGTAAGTCTACTTTGATCATCGTCGGACGGTCTGTTGCATTTCCGTCTTTCCATGTCTTCGTTCCTTCTACTTTTGTTTTGCCTACTTTTGTATTTGTGATATCAGTACCACTTACTTTGGATTCATATCCTGGTACTGCTTGTTCTTTCACTTCATACTTGTACGCTGCTCCGTTTGCATCGTATGCCTGAAGTTTTTCAAACGTGTACTTCCAATTTGTTGCCGCTGTTACTTCTTTTGTATCTACTACTTTACCGTTTTGTAAAAGATCTACTTTGATCATTTCCGGACGATCTTTCGCGTTATCGTCTTTCCACGTTTTCGTTCCTTCTACTTTTGTTTCGCCTACTTTTGTATTTGTGATATCAGTACCACTTACTTTGGATTCATATCCTGGTACTGCTTGTTCTTTCACTTCATACTTGTACGCTGCTCCGTTTGCATCGTATGCCTGAAGTTTTTCAAACGTATACTTCCAATTTGCTGCCGCTGTTACTTCTTTTGTGTCTACTACTTTACCGCTTTGTAAAAGATCTACTTTGATCATTTCCGGACGATCTTTCGCGTTATCGTCTTTCCATGTTTTCGTTCCTTCTACTTTTGTTTCGCCTACTTTTGTATTTGTGATATCATAACCATTGACTTTGGATTCGTATCCATCTACCGGTTGTTCTTTCACTTCATACTTGTATGCTTTTCCATTTGCATCGAACGCTACTAAATCTTTAAATTCATACTTCCAGCCTGTTTCTTTGCTGACTTCTTGTGTCGCAATCACTGTACCGTTTTGTAGTAAGTCTACTTTGATGGCTTTATGCTCTTCCTCTGTGCCACCTTTCCACGTCTTCGTTCCTGCAACTGATGTCTTGCCTACCTTTGTATTCGTGATATCATAACCATTGACTTTGGATTCGTATCCGTCTACTGCTTGTTCTTTCACTTCATACTTATATGCTTTTCCGTCTGCATTGGTTATCGCCAAATCTTTAAATTCATATTTCCAACCTGTTGCTTCGCTTACTTCTTGCGTCGCAATCACTGTACCGCTTTGTAGTAAGTCTACTTTAATCATCGTTGGACGACCTTCCGCATTTCCGTCCTTCCATGTTTTCGTTCCTTCTACTTTGGTTTTTTGTACCACTTTTGTATTTGTAATATCATAACCGTTTACTTCTGTTGTGTATCCATCTATCGGTTGTTCTTTTACTTCATACTTGTACGCTACTCCATTTGCATCATACGTTGCTAGGTTGTCGAATTTGTATTTCCAACCATCTGCCGCTGTTACTTCTTTCGTGTCTACTACTTTCTCATTTTGTAGTAATTCTACTTTGATTGAACTTGGACGATCTTTCTCGTTATCGTTTTTCCACGTCTTCGTCCCTGCAATAGATGTAGTTTTCACCTTATTCGAAATTGGCAACTTAACTCCATTTACAGCATCTGATTTAACTTCAAAAATTACTTTTGCTTGAGGATCGAAATCAACATAGTCTGGAGCTGAAACTTCTTTCACATAATATTTACCTGGTTGTAAATTAGGGATTTCAATTATCCCTTTTTCATCTGTTTTATATACATCTCCAACTTGTTCATCAGGCTCTTTATACAACTTAAACGAAACATTTGGGATTACTTTTTCTTCATCCCCTTCAATATGCTTCACAATTTTTAGTGTTCCTTTTGGAGTCACGTTACCTTCAGCACCACCGCCAGCTGTCATATTTTCGACTGGATGAGTACCCGATTCATTAACTGGTTCCTTGTTTAGAACTTGGTAATCAATCGTATAATCATTCTTAAAAAACTCTTGCTTCTTCCCAGCTTCCGTTATAGTAGATGTATAACCAATCGAAAAGGAGGCAAGACGCGCTTTATCCTTATTAAGCACAACTTTAAATGATTTGTCTCCAGTAAAGGTAATCGTTCCGTAACCTTGCTTTTCAAGCTCTTGTAGCGTTAAAGATCGACGACCTATATAATCATCTACAATTATATAGAAACTATCCTTATTAAGTGTTTGACCTTCCTGTAAATTATCAGTCACAACAATATCACGGCTTAACTCTTCTTTAGCCAAGTTTATATTCAAGAACCAACGTACTTCATCGCTCTTACCTGAGTTCATATCACCAGTTTTATAAAAAAATGGTGGCTTTCCAGGATCTGTACCCCCACCACTGCTTGGGCCGGTAATTGTTACAGATTGCTTATCTACATTTGTACCGAAATTGGTTTCAATCTCTTTCTTTTCATCCGTTCCTACATTAGCAGCTTCCACAAAAAAGTTTAAATACCCTTTAATATTTTGATGTGTACTCACTTTATCATTAAATGTACATACCACAGTACCTGCAGTGACTTTACAAGTACCATAATCATCTAATAGAAACTCTGTATTTAATCCTTTTAATTCTGGAGGCAGTGTTAATGTTAGTGTGTCTCCAGACTTCAGCTTAAGACTATCTTTTTCACTGAAGTTTATAGTTACTTTAGTCCGTTGTCCGATAGAAAGATCTGTTTTATCAATCTTAAAACTATCCACAAGTCCTAATGTATTTAATTCTTGTGCGTTTGCTACTATAGGTAAAAGACTCTGACCTATAGTAAACATGAAAATCATTATAATCGAAAAAATAGAAGTTATTCTCTTTAAATACATACTTTATGTTAGCCTCCTCATAATTTAAAATATAAATAGTTTCTGGTACAAACATGTTATGATGAAAATTCTATTATCCAACTATTTCACCTACGTATTTTTAATAGCTATTATGATTTCTCTTCCCCCTTTCACTACTACTTAACAACTTGAAACTTGATTTTTTATAAGTGTATCTAACATTTTCGACACGCCTACAATTATGTACTTTTGACCTATATTTTTTAATAGGAACATAGATAAACTTTGACAAAAAAGTTTAAATAATAAATACATATAGGCGACAGATACTGGAATACATTTAAAATCAGGAAAAAATGATTTAAAATGCATTCCAGACGAAACTCATGACAACCATTCTTCTTTTTGTGCCTTAGGGATTATAAAATGATTATTCTATGTGTAAAAGATTTTAGTGCGGGCAAATATAGACTAACTACTTCACAGCAAATATGCATCCTATCAACTTCCATACTTATCATTCTGAAAAATAACGAAAATTACGGATTATAGTCGCACTCAGCATACCAGCAAAAAAGCTTATAAATGTGGAACGAGTTAAAATACTCATATTTTACAGGATATCATTAGAAGATAAGCTTTCTGTCATCATAAGTACGGCTGACAATGTCCATGTATTAAAACATTTGATATTTAGTTAAATACCGAAATAAATTGATGCAAAAAACATTTTAACATCAGCGCTATATGATTAAAATATTACGGACGAAGTATTATTTGTCTATGAAGATAAAAGAAATATTCTCCAAATCTGAATAAAGTGAAACAAGTTTGGGGGTAACTAAAAACGATTGTGATTTTCAACTGATTTCATGTGAATTTTGCAGAAATACGGGAATCAGTCTTTTCATTTTTGGAGTATATAAATGGGTGTCGAGAAAAAGGGTTTCTCCTGATGGATCTGATTCTAGAGCTATGTCAAAAAATTAAAATAAACCTACATATCATCTATCCGCTAAAAATTTTTAATTTCTTTACGAATAATAAAATATTTATATATACTTATATACGTTTATGTATTAATATATATATATATAAATGATGTTAAATCAAAAATAAGAGTTGTATATCTCCTCATTATTTTTATCGAATCTAAAAAATCAAGTTGATTAGCACCAAATCCTTGACTCCTTAAATAAGAAGTTTTGAGGATTACCTACTCAGTTGTTAGATAGATTATAATTTTAAGTACACTTACCTTGATTGTAATAACATGATTTAAAGCAATTACAACATTCCCTATTAGCATTTCATCAATAAATAATACAGACATGCCTTTTTTCGTAATTCCCCCAAAAAACAACAAATTTTTTCCATAGTCTATTATTCTAGAATTGTTACCAAAAATCAATAGTTAATTGTTGCTCCCCATTTTTACTTCATTATTATAAGGCATCTTTAGGTTAACCAATTATCCTATTTTACATATCATATTCTGGCTAAGGTTGACCACCCTCATATAATTCTCCTTAATTTACACAACATTATATGTTTAGGTTTTTCAGAAAAAGCCACCTTTCTTTTAAAAGTGATAACATCTATATCCTCATTAAAAATATACAAATAATTCAGGTTGCACTTTTCTATTTCTCAATACAAATTAATTTTTTAAAAAAAACAGATATAAAGCCTTTATCCGTCTTCTTTTGTCAGTCCAAAAGAAAAAAACAATTAGTTATAACAAAAATCACCTACTTTAAAGTGGTGATTTTTTATTGAGAAAATACATATATGCATAAAAGCATATTTTCTCCTACTCCTTATCGTATAAAATATTAACTGTAACAAAAGTGATTACAACTAATAAGGAGGTTTTTTCTACTATGAAAAAAATGATTTTAGCCAGTGCTTTAACTTTAGCAGGAATTACTGGCGCTACCGCTTTTATTCCTGAAACAAAAGTCGCTGCTGCCACTCAAGAACAAAGTTTTACAAAATTTTATTCTTTACAAACTGGAAGTAGTTCTGAACAAGAACCTATTTTCCTTCAAAAAGGACAGGAACTAACAATTCAACCTAACAGTAAAACTCCTAGTTACAGTGTTTATGACTCAAGTCATAACCTTATTGGGCGCTATTCTGATGGTTACGGCCGAATTTTCACTGCAAAAACAGATGGAAATATGTATGTTCAATTTCATGCACCTTTCGTTTACTATAGTCCTGTTAGCTTTTCTGTTACGTATACAATCCAATAAAGTGAAACTTTAATCAGTGGGGGTTTTCTTCATCCCCCACTGATTATTAGTTGAACCAATCGGACTTTTATGGGCAGTTGATCCCCCACCTAAATCCTTTGCTTTCGCTGAATTTTGAGGTGGGGGTCTTACTGCCCATTAAAGCGGGATAAAATAAAGGGCCTTTCTCAAGGCCCTTTATTTTATTTCCCAATTCACTTTTACAAAACCATCTTTCACCAATACACCACTTATATTAAATACATACTTTTCATTTGCCTTTAATGTAGCTTTGAAAGTACCTTTTTTCGATTCACAGATCTCTTTTAACTCTCTTATACCTTCTCCTTGTCTTTCATACAAGCTAAAGCATAAATTCCCACGTTTTGCATCTGTCTCATAAGAAAATGTTACTTCTGTATCTTTCGCATACTCTAGTTCAATATCTTTCCCAGCAATATCCCATGATAAGAATTTTGCCTCGTAGCTGGTCTCCCCTTTCTTCTCATTTTCTAAATATATATCACCAGCTCTCCACATATCATCTAACGTTTGAACGAAAGCAAAGCCGCTCAGTAATACAAACATCGTACTTGCAAATATGACAACTAATGTTATCTTTTGTTTTTTCATAGCCTTCATCGTATGTTCTCCTTCTATTTTCTTGTTACTTCTTCGTATCATATATAACAAAACTCCAATAAAAAATGGTAATACAATCGCTATAACACTCCACCACTTACTTATCCCACGCGTTTTCGCATCTGTATACACCCATGATGCTACACATACTAAAAGTGCTATAAAAGTTAAAAGCATTGTAATCCCAGCTATCTCAAATACTACAAATGGCTTAGCGAACTCTATCATGTAATTTATACTCCTTCTTTAAAAATGACTGTATGACAACATATATAGGAACGTATAGATGCATCATAATCACACTTGCTATCAACATAGGGACTTTATGATTCAAATGAGTGACAAACTGCTCCATAACAATTGTTAATAAAATAATCCAAATCGCATGAATACAAATAACCCATCTTTTCTCTAATTTTCGAGCATTTCGTACGCTCTGTTTCGTATTATTTATCAGCTCTTCGCTTGGAATCATGTCTTCAGCTAAGCTGCTCCTTATCTTCTGATCAAACTTATCTTCCGTCATAAACGAACCCCTCCAAATGTTCCCGCATTTGCTTCTTCGCATAATTAAGGCGGTATTTCACCGTACCAATCGGTATATTTAATATTTCGCTCATTTCTTTATAAGAGTATTGTTCATAATAGTAGAGTACGAGCACGGTTTTATATTTTTCATTCAATAGCTGTATAACTTCCCGTATCATTTCCGCTTCCACTTTTTGAATAAATTCTTCTGATATATTCACTTCATCTGCGAAATCGATTTCTCCACCATCCTCTTTATGAAACAAATCCAATACGCGATCTTTCCACCTTTTCTTCTTACGATAAAAATCATAAAACGCACGAACACAAATTGTAGTAATCCATTTTTTATAATTTTCCACGCAAGAAAGCTGGTGCCGAGAGGAAAAAACTTTTATCCAAGTCTCTTGAAAAATATCTTCTGCATCTTCTTTCGTTTTCGCTAATTTATAGCATAAAGAATATATTTGCTGCTTATATATATCAATTAATTCTTCTACCTTTTCTTCCATCGGAAACCTCCTGTCATTTATATAAGACGACGCAAATTCTCCTTTTGTTTGATAAAATTTTATTTTTTATTATCTCCATACAAAAAGGCAATCACAACATCGTGTGATTGCCTTTTACTGAAAACGAAAAATCGGTTAGAATACTCGGTGGCTTCGCGCCTTCCTATTCTGAACGAGCCGCTTCCGCTTTTTTTATTACATTTTTTCTGGTGCAGATACTCCTACGATTGCTAATGCATTTTGAAGTGTAGTGCGTACTGCTTTCATTAACTCATAGCGAGCTTTACTTAATTCTAAGTTATCTTGGTTTAATACTTTTTCTGCATTATAGAAGCTGTGTAATGCTGCTGCTAATTCAAATGCATAGCTTGTAATGCGGTGTGGCAGACGTTTTTGTGCTGCATCCGCAACTACAGCTGGGAATTCACCAAGTTTTTTCAGTAACTCTACTTCTTTCTCCGAAGTAACAAGCTTGTAATTCACGTCTCCGCCTGCAGCTAGTCCTAACTCTTCACCTTGACGAAGGATACTGCATACGCGAGCATGAGCATACTGTGCATAGTATACTGGGTTTTCATTAGATTTTGATACAGCTAAGTCCATATCGAAGTCTAAATGAGAATCACCGCTACGCATTGCGAAGAAGTAACGCATTGCGTCCACGCCTACTTCTTCCATAAGCTCACGAAGTGTAACTGCTTTACCTGTACGCTTACTCATCTTCATTTTTTCACCATTTTGGTACAGTTGTACCATTTGGATGATTTCTACTTCAAGTGTTTCTTTATCGTAACCTAGCGCTTGAATAGCAGCTTTCATACGAGGAATGTAACCGTGGTGATCAGCACCCCAAATGTTGATTAACTTATCGAAACCACGCTCTAATTTATCACGATGGTAAGCGATATCTGGCGTTAAGTATGTGTAAGAACCGTCGTTTTTAATTAATACACGGTTTTTGTCGTCACCGTAAGTCATAGAACGGAACCAAGTTGCACCGCCTTCTTCAAAGATCTCGTCACGCTCTTTTAATACTGCAAGTGCAGCATCGATTTTTCCGTTTTTGTATAATGATGTTTCTGAGAACCATACATCAAACTTAACACGGAAGCTTTCTAAGTCTTTTTGAAGTTTTGCTAACTCATATTTTAAACCGTATGAACGATAGAACTCATAGCTTTCTTCAGCATCAGCTTTTGCATAACGATCGCCAAACTCTTCAGCTAAACGCTTACCGATTCCAATGATGTCCGCACCATGGTATCCGTCTTCTGGCATTTCTTTCTCTAGACCTAAAGCTTGCATGTAACGAGCTTCAACAGAAAGAGCTAAGTTATGAATTTGGTTACCAGCGTCATTAATGTAGTACTCACGAGATACATCGTATCCTGCTTTTGCTAATACGTTACATAAAGTGTCACCCACTGCCGCACCACGTGCATGTCCTAAGTGAAGGTCACCTGTTGGGTTCGCAGATACGAACTCAATTTGTACTTTTTCACCTTTACCAGTATTCGTTTCACCGTAAGCTTCGCCAGCGTTAACGATTGTTGGGATTAAGTCTGTTAAGTAGCTATTATCCATGTAGAAGTTAATGAAACCAGGTCCTGCGATTTCAATTTTTTCAATAGAAGCTTTTGCTTTATCGAAGTTTGCAACTAATTCTTCTGCAATCATACGAGGTGCTTTTTTCGCAACGCGTGCAAGTTGCATTGCCATATTTGTAGAGAAGTCACCATTTGTTTTATCTTTTGGAGATTCTAATACAACGTTTGGAATCTGTTCTTCTGTCGCTAATTCTGCCTTTAATACAGCAGCTTGAATTTCTTCTTTAATTAATCCTTTTACTTGTTCTAAAGAATTCATTATTTTGCCTCCTTCAAATTAAGTGTAATTGTATATCTGCCAGCTTCTTGTTCACTTAGAAGCAATGCGTACGTTAAGAAAAGTTGTCCTTTTTTCTTTTCATCCGACCATTTAAAAAGAACATTATCAGTTTTCGTTTGCAATGCAAACGTACCAAGTTCACTCGTATACGTACCAGTTGTCCATTCACCTTTCACATGCGTTTGACGCATTGAAACAGCACCTGAACGCATAATGAGAACTTGTTCATCTTGAATTTTAATAATTGTTTTCACTTCGCCCTGTTCGTTCGGCTCTTGGAATGTTACATATGTACCTTGACCTTTTACATAGTATTGACCATTTGCTTCAAAAGCAACGGTTTCCTTCCTCGCCCCTTCACGGATTTCTGTTACGAAATGAACGTGTACCGGCAAGCCTGCAAGTTGTTTCTCCACGTCTTGCACACCCTTCACATGTTATAGATATTAAATAATGTATATAATAAATCACTTTTCCTATCATATCAAAAAAAACCTCTGTCTGTCTGCTGAAAAATCAGGAAAACTCCTTTTCAAAAGATAATTCACTTTCACTTTATTTCATATGATAAAATGTTTTTTAAATCTAAATATTCTTTCATTTGAAGAGGTGAGTTATGTGCTACCAACAAAATTGAAAAAAGGTGATGAAATTAGAGTTATTTCACCATCTTGTAGCTTAAGTATTGTCTCAACTGAAAACAGAAAGCTTGCTGTAAAAAGATTAACTGACATGGGCTTTCAAGTTACATTCTCAACATATGCCGATGAGATAGATCAATTTGCTTCCTCTTCTATTTCTTCACGCGTTCAAGACCTCCACGAGGCATTTAGAGACCCTAATGTAAAAGCCGTTTTGACGACACTTGGCGGATACAACTCTAATGGTTTATTGAAACATCTCGATTATGATTTAATTCGAGAAAACCCGAAGTTTTTCTGTGGCTATTCTGATATTACTGCTTTAAATAATGCAATTTACACAAAAACAGGACTTGTTACATATTCAGGACCCCATTTCTCTTCATTTGGGATGGAGAAAGGTCTCGAATATACGACTAATTACTTTTTACAATGCTTAACTTCTAATAAGCCTATTGAAGTCCTGCCATCTGAAACGTGGAGCGATGATTCTTGGTATATAGATCAGGAAAATCGAGAATTCATTACAAATGAAGGTTATATTTCGATTCATGAAGGCGAAGCAACTGGAGAGATTATCGGTGGTAATATGAGTACATTGAATTTACTACAAGGTACACCATATATGCCAAACTTGCAGGGGAAAATATTATTTCTTGAGGAGGATAGTTTAACTGGAAAAGCTACCCTTAACACTTTTGATCGTTATTTACATTCTCTTATGCAGCAACCTGACTTTGAACATGTAAAAGGCATCGTTATAGGAAAGATGCAAAAAGGTGCAGAATGTACGATAGAAGACATTCAAGAAATGATTGCTTCAAAGCCTGAACTTACACATATACCTATCATTGCAAACGCAAGTTTCGGGCATACAACCCCGATTTTCACTTTCCCAATTGGTGGACGTGCAAAAATCATTTCTAATAAAGAGAATTCAGCTATCACCATTTTAACGCACTAAAAAAGGAGCGAACGATTCGCTCCTTTTACGGTTTTTCTATTTTTTCCAACGCTTTTTGCGGAATTGATTCTTTTGGGATTTCAGCCCATCCTTTTCCTTGCATACCTTTTGCATAAATTTTTATAAACGCCCCCGTATGCAATTCACGGTTCATCATTCTTTTCACAACTTGTAACTTTCCGTCTTCTGTATACCCTTTAAATGTATACAAGTATTCACCGTCTTTTTTCTCACCTTTATTTATAACCGCATAATAATCTTGTATTTCTTTATTTGAAAAGAAGTTGTCTACAAAAGCATGCACACCTTCTGTTTTCGTGTTTAAATAGTACGCTGTTCCACCTAAAATAATGGCGAATACAGCTAAAACTTTAATTACCAATTTCATACATGCGCCTCCTGTTTGCACTTCTTTCTCACTAATCTTATGTCTATACCTGTATTATACGGAAAAAGGCATACTATACTCTATTGAAAAGTCTTACACTTTCCTTACATTATTGTAAGGGTTTTTCAACTTATAGCAATTTCCCAATAAAAAATTTTTCCGTTTCATGAACTTTTATATTATTATTGAATGATACAAATTTTTATTACAAAAATCAAAGGAGACAGTTTTCAAATGGCTATCTTGCAAGGTTTAGCACTATTACTTGTTGTACTTTGTCTATTTACACTTTTTAGTTACCGTGCTCCTTACGGAATGAAAGCAATGGGTGCTTTAGCTAATGCAGCAATCGCAAGTTTTCTTATTGAAGCATTTCACCGTTATATCGGTGGAGAGATGTTTCATAATGACTTTTTACAATCAGTAGGAGAAGCTTCTGGTAGTATGAGCGGTGTCGCAGCGGCAATTTTAGTCGCACTAGCAATCGGTGTTTCACCCGTATATGCTGTTTTAATCGGTATCGCTACTAGCGGATTCGGTATTTTACCAGGATTTTTCGCTGGATACGTTTGCGCTTTCGTCGTGAAATTTCTCGAAAAGAAATTACCGGCTGGTGTAGAGTTTTTAGCAATTTTATTTATTGCCGCACCAATCTCACGCGGAATGGCCATGCTTATGGATCCGCTCGTGAACGCAACGCTCGGTAAAATCGGTTCTATGATTTCAGTTGCAACTACAGAAAGTCCTATCATTATGGGTATTATGCTTGGTGGATTAATAACAGTTATTTCTACCTCTCCATTAAGTTCTATGGCACTAACTGCGATGCTAGGATTAACAGGTTTACCAATGGCAATTGGTAGTCTTGCCGTAGCAGCCTCAGCCCCAATGAACTTTATTTTCTTTAAACGACTAAAAATTTGTTCAAAGAAAGACACAATCGCTGTAGCAATCGAGCCTTTAACACAAGCCGATGTTGTTTCAGCAAATCCAATTCCAATTTATGCGACAAACTTCGTTGGCGGTGCGCTTGCTGGTATTATTACATCTCTGTTCCAGCTCGTTAATAATGCGCCAGGAACAGCATCACCAATCCCAGGACTTCTTGTCTTATTCGGATTTAATGACGTTGTAAAAGTAACAATTGCTGCTGTATTATGTGGAATCGTTACCACTATTGTTGGATACATCGGATCAATCGTATTCCGCAAATATCCAATTCGTTCTGCTGATGAAATTCGCGGCATTACTTCGGAAGAAAAAGTTGCATAAGAAAAAGAGCTATTCTCATTGTTTGAGAGTAGCTCTTTTTCTTGTCATGTAACGGTAAATGAAATTATATTAGCGATTTTTTTAATATATCGACTTACCGACACATAACGACAAAATAAGAACTCCCTATTCATATAGGAGGCTCTTATTTTATCCAACTACAACGGAACGGCCAGAATCTCCGGCCATTTTACACTCTCGGTCGAGCGTTCCAATGACCTACGATTCTGAGCGAGCCACTTCCGCTTTTATTTCACCCAACCGAGCAGCATTTCCCGCACGAATTTGCTTGCTGCGACTGGTGTTTGATCACTATGGTCGTAGACAGGAGCTACTTCTACTAAGTCTGCTCCAACTACATTTATATTTGAATTTGCAATTGCCACGATGGAATCTAATAATTCTTTAGATGTGATACCTCCAGCTTCTAACGTTCCTGTTCCTGGGGCGTGAGCTGGGTCTAATACGTCAATGTCGATTGTGACATAAACTGGGCGTCCAGCAAGCTTCGGTAATACTTCTTTTAACGGTTCTAATACGTCAAATTTATATAAGTTCATACCTACTTCTTTTGCCCATTCGAATTCTTCCTTCATTCCAGAACGAATACCGAAAGAATATACGTTTTCCGGACCAATTAAATCGCACACTTTACGAATAGGTGTAGAGTGGGATAAAGGCTCCCCTTCATACGATTCACGTAAATCAGTATGGGCATCCATATGGATGATTGCTAAATCCGGATATTTTTTTGCCATTGCCTTAAAAATTGGCCAAGACACTAAGTGCTCACCGCCGAGACCTAGTGGAAACTTATCGGCATCTAAAAGTTTTGATACATACTCTTCAATCATGTCTATGCTACGCTGTGGATTTCCAAATGGTAATGGAATATCACCCGCATCAAAATATTTTACCTCTTCTAGTTCACGATCTAAATATGGGCTATATTCTTCAAGACCGATTGACACTTCACGAATACGTGCAGGGCCAAAACGAGAACCTGGACGGTAGCTTACTGTCCAATCCATTGGCATCCCGTAAATAACTGCCTCTGACTCTTCAAAACTTGGATGACTTTTAATAAATACTTTACCTGAATAAGCTTCATCAAAACGCATACTCTTTTCCTCCTTGTGTGGAACTTAAGGTATCCCAACCTTTCATTATTTCTCAAATTTGGAGCCTATAACTCCTCTTTCTCGATTTACCTGTGCCTTCTTCTTACAAGAAGACTACTTCATTTGTAGCAGTGTAAGTAACTAGCATGTTCAAGTCTTCTGGACAAACACCTTAAATGAGCTACCTACACTATATTTGTTCAAACTCGATTTCTTACTTAATTAAATCGCCAACAAATTTCGGTAATGCGAATGCTGCATTGTGTAATTCTTTTGTGTAGTATTTCGTTTCGATTTCGTGGAAACGCTCTTCACTCACTTCTAATGGATCATGTTTTTTAGATCCAATTGTGAACGTCCAAAGACCACTTGGGTAAGTTGGAATGTTCGCTGTGTATAAACGAGTAATTGGGAAGATCTCCTTTACGTCTTTAAACACAGTTGTAATTAGTTCTGGTGTGAACCAAGGGTTGTCCGTTTGTGCAACGAAAATACCATCTTCTTTTAACGCTTTAGAGATTCCAGCGTAGAATCCTTTTGTAAATAGATTTACTGCTGGTCCTACTGGCTCAGTAGAATCTACCATAATTACGTCATATTCATTTTCGCTTTCTGCAATGTGTAGGAAACCGTCTCCTACTTTTACTTCTACACGCTCATTATCTAGTGCGCCTGCAATTGATGGTAAGTATTGTTTAGAGTACTCAATTACTTTTCCATCGATTTCAACAAGAGTTGCTTTCTTTACGCTTGGGTGTTTTAACACTTCACGAATAACACCGCCATCGCCACCACCTACAACTAATACGTTTTCAGGGTTTGGATGTGTAAATAAAGGTACGTGCGCTACCATTTCATGATAAACGAACTCATCTTTTTCTGTTGTCATAACCATGCCATCTAAAATAAGCATGTTTCCGAACTCTTCCGTTTCAACCATATCAAGTTTTTGGAATTCTGTTTGCTCCGTATGTAATGTGCGGTTAATACGCGCCGTAATCCCAAAATGTTTTGTTTGTTTTTCAGTGAACCATAGTTCCATCGTACAATCACGCCTTTCAATGCAAATTTATAATAGGGACATCATTAATGTCCCCTAACAAAAATAAAACAAAACATCCAAAAAGTATAGTTAAAAGTACAAAAATACCGAAAATATATTTTAGTCAGAGGGTTCTAACATATGTACGAAAAGGGATTGCCCTGTAATAGGAAAGAAAACCCTTTCTTAAGAAAGGGCTTTTGTCTCTACTTCTACTGGTTTTCGAACCGGAATTAAAATCATTACACAACCGACTAACACAACAATTCCACCGACTAAAAACGGACTTTGCGGTGAAACAGTGTGGCCGATGATTCCTGATAAGATTGGAGCAATTGCGCCACCTAACCAACGAACGAAGTTATAAACACCTGATGTAACAGATCTTTCATAAGGTGAAATATCCATTACATAACTTGTAAATAATGCATTATTTAATCCAGATGCTAATCCCGATAGAACAATTAATACAATTTGTAACCACATAACTTTCACGAAGAATAGTGCGATTAAGAAAAGCGCAAATACGAGTAAACTACCTTTCAACAATGCTTTCGGTTCATATTTCCCTTCTAGCTTATGGGCCAAAATTGCAGAACCGTAAGCTAACGCTAATCCCCATCCGCAAAATACAAACCCTAATTGAATAGCAGATAAATGCATAATAAGTGGTGAATATGCTAGCACAACGAAAAATCCGTAGTAGTATAACATTCCTGAAATCGCACCTTGCATAAACGGTTTATATTTCACCAGGTTAAGTAATTCCCCTACGCCTGCCGCTTTACGTTTCACTTTTCGCTCCGGTTCTTTTACAAAAAAGAAAACTAAAATAAATGCTAAGAAAATTAAAATACTCGTCGCAAAAAATGGGTAACGCCAAGAATGTCCACCTAATATCCCGCCTAATAACGGTCCGCCTGCCATCCCTAAACCGATAGCTGCTTCATATAGTCCTACTGCTTCATGAACTTCTTTACTTAATGCAATCAATAATGTCATCGCCGTTGCGAAGAACATCGCATTTCCTAATCCCCACCCCGCGCGGAAAATAGATAATTGGGCAATCGTTTGCGATATACCGCATATAAACGCAAATACAGTTACAATCGCAAGACCGATCGTCATCATTCGTTTATCACCAAATCTTGATGCGAATATTCCAGCTGGTAACATCATAATTGCCATCGTTAAAATATATGCTGTAAATAACATCTCTACTTGCCAATGCGATGCACCAATTTGCTCAGCAATACTTGGTAAGATTGGGTCGACTACCCCTATACCCGAAAAGGCAAGGAAGGTAGCCACCACTGTAATCAATCTCCCTAATTTTTGTTTGCTCTCCATTTTGATCATTCTCCTTTTGTACTCTCTAAAAATGTCGCTGCACGATGTAGGCTATCTTCGAGTTCCGCCTTTACACGCTGCATTTGCTCCATTTTCTCGTCTAGCGTTTGCACTTGTTTTTCAAGCATCTCTTTAATTTCTTGAATCACTTCGCGGTCACGAGGATTCTCACTATTTCTTCTTTGCTCCATTCTTTCTTTTAACGATAAAAAATGTTGCATTTCTTGAAGTGTAATCCCTAATACTTCTTTCGCTTCTACAATCCTTTTAATTCTAGCGATGTCCTCGTCCGTATACAGGCGAATGTTCCCCTCACTACGTTCAGGGGGATGAATTAAACCAATTTCCTCATAATAACGAAGTGTACGTTTTGTTAAACCAACTTGCTTTGTGACTTCATCAATTTTATACATGTTTATTCCTCCCTTCACTCGATTATTACATTTTACGTTAACGTTAACTTTTGTGCAACTGTTAGACTTTTGTAAATGTTTATCCCATTCAATTGTATTTTTCCAAAAGCAGTTTCATAATGAAAGAAAAGAAACGATAAGGAGATTTCCGTATGAATAAACCACTTATTTTCGCCCACCGCGGGGTAAAAGGAACACATCCAGAAAATACGATGATTGCCTTCCAAGAAGCAGAACGCATTGGTGCCCACGGAATTGAGCTTGATGTCCACCTATCAAAAGATGGTGAACTTGTCGTGATTCACGATGAAACAGTAGATCGCACAACAAATGGCATAGGTCTTGTTTCTGAAAAAACGGTAGCGGAATTACAAGCTTTAGATGCTGGTAGCCATAAAGAACCTTCTTTCCATGAAGCAAAAATCCCAACGTTACGTGAAGTATTCATTTGGTTATCTACGACAAATTTACAGCTCAATATTGAGTTAAAAACAGATGTTATCCACTATCCAACTATTGAAGAAAAAGCTGTTGCTCTCGTTCGTGAATACCATCTATCTAATCAAATTGTATTCTCATCATTTAACCACGACTCTGTTTCATTATTAGCAGAAATAGCTCCTGAAATCCCGAGAGCAATTTTATATGACACACCACTTGCTGATCCGATTGCTGAAGCAAAAAATAGAAACGCAACTGGTTTACACCCAAACTTTCAATTATTAACAAAAGAATTTGTCCAATTTGCACAAAATCAAGGGTACGTTTTCCGCCCTTATACGATTAACGAATACAAAGATTTACAAACTATGATTGACTATGGCGTAGATGTCATTATTACCGATTGGCCAGCACGTGCCCTTGAGCTCCTTTCTTAATTGAAGGAGCTTTTTGTTTTCGAAATTTCATTGTTTAAAATAACCGAAAACCCTCAATACTAATACAATAATGTTTGTATTAGTATTGAGGGGCTGAAAAAGATGGATCAAACTATGAATCCGAAACTTAAAAAATATAAACGTCTTTTCTTCACCGTAATGTTTTCTTCTGTTCTTTTTTTCGTTTTTTCCTTTTTTGTTATTATTATAGTTGCAAAAATTATGGGACCTCCTCCTGTTGCTGTCCCACAAACGAGTGTCTTTTATGCTAATGATGACACTGTTATCGGACAAAGTAATGAAATGCAAAAACGTTACAATGTATCTCTCAATGAAATCTCTCCTTATGTAAAAGAGGCGACACTATCTATCGAAGATCAACGATTCTACAAACATCATGGCTTTGATATAAAACGTATTGCTGGTGCTATTGTTGCCGATTTAAAAGCGATGGCAAAGGTCCAAGGTGCTAGTACGATTACACAACAGTATGCTCGTAACCTATACTTAGATCATGATAAAACGTGGAAACGTAAACTATTAGAAGCGATGTACACAATTCGCCTTGAAGTGAACTATAATAAAAATCATATTTTAGAAGGATATTTAAATACAATTTATTACGGGCATGGTGCTTACGGAATCGAAGCTGCGTCTCGTCTATATTTCGATAAAACAGCAAAAGAATTAACATTAGCGGAAGCTAGTATGCTCGCAGGTATCCCGAAAGGACCTAGTGTCTACTCTCCCTTTTTAAAAGAGGATCGTGCGAAAGGACGACAATCTCTCATATTAGACGAAATGGTAGAACAAGGTTACATTACGAAGAAACAAGCAACGTCAGCAAAGAAAGAGCCACTAACTTTTTCCTCATTAGATACAAAAAAAGTTGCAGAGATTGCACCTTATTTCCAAGATGCTGTACAAGCTTCTCTTCTTCGTGATATCGGATTAGATGAACAAGCCTTACAAAAGGGTGGTTTGCGTATTTATACAACGCTAGACCCTAAATTACAATCGGTCGCAGAGCAAGCTGTAAAAGATCACATACCTGACACAACAAACATACAAACTGCGCTCGTCTCTATGAATCCAAAAACAGGTGAAGTAGCTGCCCTTGTTGGTGGAACTGATTATAATACGAGTCAATTTAACAGGGCTACACAGGCCGCTCGACAGCCTGGATCTACGTTTAAGCCATTCCTGTATTACGCGGCATTAGAACGAGGATTCACCCCCGCTACGCGCTTAAAAAGCGAATACACTGTGTTCACTTTAGGTGACGGTGTTTCAAAGTATAAACCGAAAAACTATAAAGACTATTATGCAGACGATTTTGTAACAATGGCGCAAGCTCTTGCGGTCTCTGATAACGTATATGCCGTGAAGACCAATTTATTTTTAGGCGAAGACATTCTTACAAAAACAGCGAAGCAATTCGGTATTACTACCGCATTAAAAGATGTTCCGTCTCTCGCTCTCGGTACATCTCCTGTAAAACCAATTGAAATGGTTAACGCTTATAGCATGTTCGCAAACGGCGGAAAAGAAGTAAAACCGATGTTTATTCGCCGCATTATGGACCAGGAAGGAAACATGCTATACGATGCTCATTTGGAGAGTAAACAAGTTCTCGATAAAAGCAAAGCGTTTGTAATGGAAGAAATGATGACAGGTATGTTTAATAAAAACCTAAGTAGTTATGCCGCTGTAACCGGCCAATCAATGTTATCAAAGCTATCAAGAACATATGCCGGAAAGTCTGGTTCTACAGAAACAGATAGTTGGATGATAGGGTTTACCCCGCAACTTGTAACTGGTGTGTGGGTTGGATACGATCAACCTAAATCGATTTCAAACGTAGCAGAACAAGGATATGCGAAAAAAATATGGACCGATACGATGGAAAAAGGCTTAGATGGACAACCTCAAAAAGAGTTTAAACAACCAAGTGACGTCGTTGCAGTCGATATTAACCCTGAAAACGGAAAAATCGCTACAAAAAATTGTCCCATTTCAGTGAAAATGTATTTCGCAAAAGGTACAGAACCGACTGAATATTGTATGGATCATGTTGATGATAAAGAAGAATTTGAAAAGACAACTGAAGAAAAGAAGAAAACAAGTTGGTGGAAAAAATATCTTCCTTGGTAAAAAAAATAGCTGACGGGTATCCGTCAGCTATTTTTTATTCACTTAATAATGCACGGCGCAATTCTTCACTAGATTCGTTCCAAATCGCTTCATTATGTTCTTTCAAGAACGTACCAAGTACTTTTTTAGATGATTCATCCATATGGTCAACCATAATGTGACGCTTCATTGATTTATCCATTTTGTTTACGTGCTCTGGAAGTGATTTATATCCGCGGCGAATTTCACGGTCAACTGTCATTTCACAAGCTGTTACACCTGCATAATAAGCTCCTGTCGCCGTTCTTTCAACCGTTACCCACACAAGCCAAAATGGTTTTCCGTTTGGAACTTCATCTTTATTTGTTAAAAACTTAATACCTTTTTCGACTGTACTACGCGCATGCATCGCACCGATATCAACAAATGCTGTTTTCTCTAGTACATCGACAAATACAGGTGAAATGTTTTCTAGACTTAATGCTCCAACACCAAAACCACCATGTCCATCTGTTGAATCATTTTTCACGATATTAAAACCGATTTTTTTCTTTTTCTCTGTCATATGTAAACTCCTCCTCACTTAATGATTATAAAAGGCCAAAAATAGGCGCAATGATACTGTCTAAAAATACAAATACATATGGAATGACAACATTAAAAATAGGTTGAATTGTATAATTGCTAAGCGGTGTAATAACAAGAATTAATAACGCTATTGCTCCATACTTTTCATACTGTGTCATTTTCGCACGAATATTTGTTGGTGCTAGATCTTCCACAACTCGATACCCATCAAGTGGCGGAATTGGCAATAAGTTAAATACAAGTAATACGATATTAAGCATAATAAAAATTCGGAAGAATTGAGCCAATGTATCCGCTACTGCAAATGGAATTGAGTCTAATACACCAAATGTTAATAGGCTATACCAAATGATTAAACCAATTGCACTTAAAATTAAGTTACTAATTGGGCCTGCAATTGAAACTAATATACCTGCAAGACGCGGCCTTTTAAAGTTATATGGGTTAACAGGAACAGGTCTTGCCCAACCAAAACCAAGAATTAATACAGCGATCATCCCAATAGGATCTAAGTGCGCCATCGGTGATAATGTTAAACGGCCTTGCTTCTTTGCTGTATCGTCTCCAAATTTATATGCAACATATGCATGCGCAAATTCATGCACTGATAACGCAATAATAATGGCCATTGCTACCAACGGAATTTGTTGCAATGGGTATCTAAATAACTGATCCATGATTCATCTCCTCTTCAATCTGTCAAAAAAAGAAATTATTTGTTTTTTCGATTGTTCTTCCCCATAATCCGCTATAATAAGAGTGTAACTTACATAAAAGGAGCGATTATATATGCCATACGTAACAGTGAAAATGCTAGAAGGACGCACAGAGGAACAAAAGAAAGCTCTTGCTGAGAAAGTAACAGCAGCAGTAAGCGAAACAACTGGTGCTCCTGAAGAAAACATCGTTGTTTTCATCGAAGAAATGTCTAAAAACCATTATGCAGTTGGCGGAAAACGCTTAAGCGACAAATAATTTCAAGTTCTTTCATAAGAAGCAGCCCTTAGCTGCTTCTTATTTTTTTCCTTCTAGTAACTCGATGATTCTCTCTTTATATTTTCCTTTTCTTCCATCTTCATAGATTAAATCATGCGGATAGAATAATTTTTGATCCCTTCTCTTCTTACCAGTAATCGCCTCAACGATATCCGATTCACGTGAAAGCTCTCTAAGCTCTCCATTTGGCATAAGAAGTAAGATTGGCAGACGCTCTTCTTCTTCGCCAGCACGGTAAAAGTCATACGGTAAGTCTGATGTTGAATCAACTACTAAATAGTATTCTGGATCAAGTCCAATCTTTTTGAATAAGCTACTTAATTCCATCCAATTATCTAAACCGTGCTTATCTGTAAACTCTACGTATTTAAATAGGTTTCGATTCATAAAACGGCGGCATAAGTCACTTAAAATTGGATCTTCTTCGTCTTGCCATACTTGGAAGTAATAATACATAACGTTCTCGTCTAACTTTAAATAATCCTCTACTGTTACTTCTTCTTCAAATAAAGAATAGAAATGAACCGGATGATTTTTAAATGTATAATACTTCTCGTGCAATGATTTTGCACGGTGTAAAATCTTCGTTAAAATAACTTCGGCACTGCGCGTTACCGGATGGAAATATACTTGCCAATACATTTGATAACGACTCATAATATAATGCTCAACAGCATGCATACCACTATTTTTAATGACTACTTGATTCCCATATGGACGCATGACACGTAGTATACGTTCCATATCAAAGTTTCCATACTTTACGCCAGTGAAATACGCATCTCTTAATAAATAGTCCATACGATCTGCATCAATTTGACTGGAAATCATGCTAATCGCTAATTTATTCGTAGATGTTTTGGCGATTACATCGGCTACCTTTTGCGGAAAGTCTTTATCCACACGACTTAATATGCGATTAATTTCCGTATCTCCAACGATAATCTTTTGCGTAAATTTCTCATGATCTAATGAAAATACTTTTTCAAACGAGTGAGAAAATGGGCCGTGACCGACATCATGAAGTAATGACGCACATAAACATAACAATCTATCTTCAGCATTCCAGTTCGGTCTGCCATCAAACACATCATCAATCATACGACGAATAATTTCATATACACCTAACGAATGAGTAAAGCGACTATGCTCTGCACCGTGAAATGTAAAAAATGTCGTTCCAAGCTGCTTAATACGGCGCAAGCGTTGAAATTCTTTCGTTCCGATTAAATCCCAAATAACACGATCGCGTACGTGCACATATTTATGTACCGGGTCTTTAAACACTTTTGTTTCGCTGAGTTTGTCGTTTAAATATACCACCTTCCGACATCCCCCTTTCTTTACTGCATTCTTACTATATATTATAAACGAAATAGGAAACAGAAAGAAATGAAAGACTATATTAATTGCCCTTATATAAAGAAAAAATCACTTTTACCGAGGTAAAAGTGATTTCTGTTTATACATTATTTCCCTAAAACGAATTCAGCAACTTCATCTAAGATCATTTCTTTACCTAGAGGGAAGTACCCTTTGTTTACGTCTTCGTTTTTAATTGTAAATACGTGGTTGTTTTTAACAGCGTTCATGTTTTTCCAAATTGATTCTTCTTGGAATTCTTTTAGACGTTGAGAACCGTCACCAGTTGTAAATACGAATAAGTAATCCGGGTTGTAATCGATTAAAGCTTCTTTTTGTACTTGTACTAGTGGTTTATCCGTTGGTGTACCTTTAACTGCTGGTAATTTTAAATCATTAAAGATTACGCTACCGTAACCGTAGTCACCGTATACGCGGAAAGCATTTGGATATGCAGCCATTTTCATAAATTTAGCATCGCCAGTTTTCGCAACGATTTTATCATGTAATTTGCTTGCTTTTTCATCATACTGTTTGAACCATTCTTTTGTTTCTTTCTCTTTACCGAAGATTTGACCTACTTCTTCGAATTTTGGACGCCATTGATCTAATGGAGTTTTTAACATAACTGTTGGTGCAATTTTAGATAATTGATCATAAATCTTTTCTTGACGATTGTTTACAAGAATTAAGTCTGGTTTTGCAGCAGCTACTGCTTCGATATTAATTTTATCGCCCCAAGCAGAACCAACTGGTTTTACGTCTTTTAATTTCTTTTCAATATGTGTATCAATTTTTTCTTGAGATGTATTAGCAGTAATAATTGGTTTCATACCAAAAATTAATAATTCTTCTGTTGAACCACTAAGGTCAGCAATTTTCTTTGGATTTGCAGGGATTTTAATTTCCCCTTTTGCATGTTGTACAGTGCGCTCTTCAGTCTTCGCATCCTTCGCATCTGCTTTCTTCTCTTCTTTGTTAGAACAAGCTGCAAATAGTACAGAAGTAACGACTAGTACCATTGCTAATAACACCATTTTAAAATTCTTCATGTTCCCACTCCTTCTAGCTGTATTTCTCTTATAGGTTACAATGAACTATAAGAAACAAGATTAACAATTAATAAATATATATTGATTAATTGTTACTTATGCCCCGTTCTAACGGGTGTTCAACTTCCTATTTACTAATAAGAAGCTCAACGTCCATTAGAAGCCCCCCTCTTTACGAGGGGGATTCTACTTATGCTTTTTTACGCAATTGATTACTAATCATCGCTAAATCATATGTTAAACAAATTGGTTTACAGTTTACTGGACACGGAACGATTTGAGCTTCAATCTCAAATACACTGCGAAGTGTTTCACTTGTCATCACTTCATCTGGCGTTCCTTGTTTCATTAACTTACCTGCTTTTAATGCAATCATATGATCTGAGAAACGAGAAGCATGGTTTAAGTCATGGATAACCATAACAATCGTTCTACCTTCTTCTTCATTTAACTTTTTCAATAAATTTAATACTTCTAATTGATGCGCCATATCTAAGTACGTTGTCGGTTCATCTAATACGAGTAATTCTGTTCCTTGTGCAAGGGCCATCGCAATCCATACACGTTGACGTTGCCCGCCTGATAACGCCTCTGCTGAACGATTTGCAAATTCTGTCATTCCCGTCACTTCAAGTGCCCAATGAATGTAACGATAATCCTCTTCTTTCAACGTTCCAAATCCTTTTTGATGAGGAAAACGTCCATATGAAACAAGTTCAAACACAGTAAGGCCAGTTGGTACTTCTGCAGTCTGTGGTAAAATCGCCATTTTCTTTGCGATTTCTTTCGTTGGTTGTTTCTCGATTGCTTTTCCGTCAAGATAAACAGTACCTTTTTTCGCCTTCAAAATACGAGAAGCCGTTTTTAATAATGTGGACTTCCCACAACCATTTGGTCCAATAATTGTTGTAATTTTCCCTTCCGGAATTTCAACTGTTAATCCATCAATAATTAACCCTTCATTATAGCCAACAGATACCGCATCAACTGCTAAAGTTGCCATACAAAAAGCCTCCCTTTATTTTGTCCTCATAAGTAAATATATGAAATATGGTGCACCAATTACAGAAATAACAAGACCGACCGGTATTTCTGAAGTTGTTAACACACTTCTTGAAATTACGTCTGCGAATAAGAGTAAAAACGTCCCTATTAGTGCAGCGGTAGGCAGCATAATTTGATGTTTACCACCAACAAGGCGCCTCGCTAAATGCGGAGCCATTAAACCGATAAAACCAATTCCTCCGGCAACAGCGACAGATGCACCAGCTAAGCAAACTGCAATAAATAATAATTTACGTCTTTCTTTTTCTACATTTAGACCAAGGCCAACAGCTGTGGAGTCACCTAGATTCATTACATTTAATATGTGTGCCTTACTAATAGCAAGTGGCAAGAAAATAACCATCCATGGAAGTACACTTAGCACGAACTTCCAATCTGTGCCCCATAGACTTCCTGCTAACCAAATCGTAGCAAAGCGGAAATCGTTAGATGTCATCTTCATAGAAAAAATTAAACTAACAGCACCAAACCCGGCTGCAACAGCGATACCAACTAGTATTAATCTCGTTGATGAAACGCCGTCTTTCCATGCTAGTAAATAAATAATAACCGCCGCTAATATTGCACCAACTAACGCGAAGAATGGAAGGATAAATACAGATAAAAATGTACCAGTCCCAACTTTTCCGAAGAAAAAGTAGACGAATATAACAACTGTTAATCCCGCTCCAGCGTTAATACCGATAATACCTGGATCAGCAAGTGGATTTCGTGATAACCCTTGCAAAATCGCACCTGACATCGCTAAAGCGGATCCGACTAATATAGCAATAACCATACGCGGCATACGGAATTCAAATAAAATAACAGACTGATCTTCAGCCCCAAGTCCAACCAATGACTTTAATACGTCCATTGGCGGTATTTTAAATGTCCCTGTATTTAAACTTACTAAAAATACAGTAACGATTAATCCTACTAAGATTGTTAAAACAGAAACGTTCTTTTTTGTTAAGACACTTGTCCTCACATTTTCCCTCTCCCTTCGTTACGTGCTAAGTAGAGGAAGAATGGAACCCCAATTAGCGCTGTAATTGCTCCAATTGGCGTTTCAAACGGCGGATTAATAACGCGAGATAACATATCTGCACATTCAATTAACAGCCCACCTAAGACCGCAGAACATGGAATAACCCATCTATAGTCTGAGCCTACAAGGAAACGAGTCATGTGCGGGATTACAAGACCAACAAATCCAACCGATCCTGCCATAGAAACCGCAGAACCTGTTAACACAAGAACAAGTACTGTTCCGATAAATTTAATTAATGTCGTATTTTGACCAAGTCCAATCGCAATTTCTTCACCGAAGCTTAAAATTGTAATATACCTCGACATCATAATTGCAATAAAGAGACAAACAAGGCCAATTGGTACTAACATATTAATACTTTCCCATTTCACTCCCGCAACTCCGCCTGCATTCCACATACTCACCTCTTGGGCAAGGTTGAAATATAGCGCAATTCCAGATGAAATGGCCCCTAATAAAGCACTAATTGCTGCACCCGCTAAAGCTAACTTCACAGGTGTTAATCCACCTGGTGAAGAAGACCCAATTCCATATACAATGCTCGCTCCAAACGCAGCCCCAATAAAAGATGCGATAACGAACATTAAATAAGGTGAATTAGGGAAGAATGCATACATAATTGCAATTCCAAATACAGCTCCATCTGTAATTCCCATTAACGATGGTGAAGCAAGTGGATTTCGCGTCATACCTTGCATAATTGCCCCTGATACCGCTAAAAAGGCACCTGCAACTACGCCCCCTATTGCTCTAGGCATGCGAAGTTCTTGAATTACGTTATGATGCGTAATAGAACCGTCAAACTGAAACACAGCTTGCCATACAGTCTTTAAACTAATATCTGCAGCACCAAACGAAATAGAAACTGCCATGCTTAAAGCTAACAAAACTGTACCTGCTACTAAAATAATAGAAGCAACGAGCGGTCTGCTCTTAATCTCTTTAACATTCACATCTTGCTGTTCTATACTCCTTGCGCTCGCTTCCATACCTCAACCATCCTAACCAACAACATATATTTAATGAAATGAAATTTATTCTCAAATAGTAATAAAAAAATTAGGTTAATTGACCTTTCCTTGATAATGATTCTCAGAATCAGACACTTTCTATTCTACCTATCGCTTCAAAAGACTGTCAACCATTATTTTGAAATATAAATTTATATTTGAATGAATAGATGATGCCCCTCCTTCATTGAATGTTAATCTACTCAATTGTATTTTCGTAGAATAACTCATTCCTCGTATGGGCATAAAAAAAGAAGAGTAATCTGTTCACTCTTCTTTTTCTTACTTATTTAACTTTGCTTCAATTTTTACAATTAATTCATCTTCTGTTGGAGCCGCGACTGGACGATTATTTACAAATGCGAATGATTTTTTACGACCAGGACCACAGTAAGACTGACATGCAACTTCAATCGTTGCACATGAATCTACTTTTTTTAACTTTGGAATCAACGTTTTAACGTTCGTTGCCTGACAATCATCGCACACACGAAATTCGTTTCCCATTATATATAACACTTCCTCTATTTTAAACTTTTCACAAGTACATTTAAAAATAAACACTAAATGGTATTTTACCGCTCTTTGAAGCTCGTTGCAAGTGTCCTTACAACGCTCTTTCTTCATATAATGTTACATATTTATATGCTCTCCTTCATAAGCTCTCATCATTCATAGCAAAATTTATACCTTTCATCGAAATCTACCATATTTTTAAAAGCTTTGTATAAAAGCTCATTTTTTTGCCCATTATAAAAATAGGAAGTTCATAAAAAGAAAGGGAGTTGAATCTATGAAAGTAAGACAAGATGCTTGGACGGATGAGGATGATTTATTACTTGCTGAAACTGTACTTCGTCACGTTCGAGAAGGAAGTACTCAATTAAATGCATTTGAAGAAGTGGGTGATCAATTAAATCGTACATCGGCTGCCTGTGGTTTCCGTTGGAATGCTGTTGTTCGCTATAGCTATGAACAAGCTCTTCAACTAGCAAAAAAACATCGTAAAGATAAAATGCGTGCTGCAAGCGGTGAACAAGCGAAAAAACGTTTACTTTATACACCACCAGCTTCAGATTCGATAACTGACTATGAAGAATTCGTACAAGAGGAATCAATTGTGCAATATAAAGAAGCTATTCCATATCAAGAACCTACTGTTCCTGCTGCAAAAGGCTCTATGACAATGCAAGATGTTATTTATTTTTTACAAACGGTCGGATCTTCAAATATAAAAGTGACAGCTCTTGAAAACGAGAATACGAGATTGAAACAAGAAATTAAATCACAAATCCTTCGAAATGAAGAACTAGAAAAGAAACTAGAAAAATTAGAAAAACAATCTCATACTGTACAAGAAGATTACGAAACACTTATGAATATTATGAACCGTGCTCGTAAGCTGGCAGTCATGGATGACGAAGAACGTTCTCAAACATCTTTCCGAATGGATCGAAACGGTAATTTAGAAAAAATTGCAGAATAAAAAGGATGCATTGTATGCATCCTTTTTATTATTCACCTTTAAACTTTCCCTTTATATATGAAAAAACCCGTTTCTACATTTTTTGCTATAATAGAGATTGTCATTTTAAAGATAAGGGGTTAGTTATATGAGCAATTCCCGTTCCATTTTATCTCAGCCAGAGTGGCGTATTGTAGATCAGTCTAGTTTGGGACCAACATTCCATGCATTGCAGTCATTCGCAATGGATGACACACTGTGCACAAGCATTGGAAATGGTCAATCAGCTGCAACAATGCGTTCTTGGGTTCATCACAATACAATTGTTCTTGGCATTCAAGATTCACGCCTACCACACTTGGAAGAAGGTATTTCCTTTTTACAAGAAAACAACTTCAATGTTATCGTTCGTAATTCCGGTGGACTTGCAGTCGTACTTGATGAAGGTGTTTTAAACATATCACTTTTATTCCAAGAGACAGAAAAAGGTATCGATATTGATCTTGGATACGATACAATGTGGCATTTAATTAAGGAAATGTTAAACGATTACGATGTTACAATCGAGGCAAAAGAAATTGTTGGCTCTTACTGTCCTGGTAGCTATGACTTAAGTATTCGCAATCAAAAATTTGCTGGCATTTCACAGCGCCGTATTCGCGGTGGTGTCGCTGTCCAAATTTATCTCTGCGCTACAGGAAGTGGCTCTGAGCGTGCCGCACTCGTTCGTGATTTCTACAACCTAGCCATTCAAGGAGAAGAAACACGCTTTACGTATCCTGAAATTGTACCGAGTACGATGGCTTCACTTTCAGAATTACTTGGCGAAACCATTACAGTACAAGATTTAATGATGCGCCTTTTAAAAACACTGCAGCAATTCGCTCCAAAGTTAACACCATCTCAATTAACAATAGATGAAATACCTTTATATGAGACGAATTTACAACGTATTATTGATCGTAACAATAAAGCACTTGGTTTAGAAAAATAAAGACCGTCGCTATAATAGCGACGGTCTTTATTTCGATTCATTATAGAATTAAAGTGCTTGAGCTGCTGTAATTAAAGCTAACTTGTACACTTCTTCTTCGTTACATCCGCGAGATAGGTCATTTACAGGCATATTTAAACCTTGTAAAATTGGTCCTACTGCTTCGAAGTTACCTAAACGTTGAGCGATTTTGTAGCCAATATTACCAGCTTCTAAGCTTGGGAATACGAATACGTTAGCATCACCTTTAATTGTAGAACCTGGAGCTTTTTTCTCAGCTACAGATGGTACGAATGCAGCATCGAATTGGAATTCTCCATCTAAAGTTAATTCTGGAGCCATTTCTTTTGCAATGCGAGTTGCTTCTACAACTTTTTCTGTTTCTGGAGATTTCGCAGAACCTTTTGTAGAGAAGCTTAACATAGCAACGCGTGGATCAATACCGAATAGTTCAGCAGTTTTCGCACTCTCGATACCAATTTCAGCTAAATCTTGGCTGTTTGGTGCAATGTTAATTGCACAATCAGCGAATACATATTTCTCTTCTTCACGTACCATGATGAATACGCCAGAAGTTTTTGTAACGCCTGGTTTTGTTTTAATAATTTGAAGTGCTGGACGAACTGTATCAGCTGTAGAGTGAGCTGCACCACTTACTAAACCGTGTGCTTTGCCCATGTATACAAGCATTGTACCGAAGTAGTTTTCGTCTTTAAGGATTTTGCGAGCGTCTTCTTCAGTTGCTTTACCTTTACGGCGTTCAACGAAAGATGCTACCATTGCATCCATTTCTTCGTATGTAGCTGGGTCATAAATATCAACGCCTGCTAATGTTAAATTCATGCTAGCAGCTTTTGCGCTAATTTCTTCTTTATTACCAACTAAAATTGGTTGTACTAACTCTTCTTTTGCTAAACGCTCTGCAGCGCCTAAAATTCTTTCATCAGTTCCTTCAGGAAGTACGATAGAAATGCCTTTTCCTTGAACTTTTTCTTTTACTGTTGTAAATAAGTTGCTCACGAATAAACCCTCCTACTTATGTTAAAAAAACTCTATCTTTAAGAATACTGCTTTTCCTCTATATTTTAAACTTATAGCTCCCAAAAAATAGATAAAATGAAAATGATTATATTTTCATAAAATTCAGCCTAGAAATAAATCCCCTTTAAGCCTTATCTTCTCCTATTTTCAAGTAAATTTAAATGTGACAATTTTATGCGCTAAGGCTTTATATAGATGATTTTAAAACTATATATGCTATAGTTAACGTGTAAAACTATCATTAACTGAGGTGAATAGAATGAGTGAAGCAACAACAACGTTAGATGGCTGGTATTGTTTACATGATTTACGTTCTATTGATTGGGCTGCATGGAAAACATTATCTAGCGACGAACGCGGACAAGCTGTGTCTGAATTTTTAAATGTCGTTGAAAAATGGAACGAAGTATCTACCGCGAAAAAAGGTAGTCATGCAATGTATACTGTTGTTGGCCAAAAAGCTGATATTATGCTTATGATTTTACGTCCAACAATGGAAGAGTTAAATGAAATTGAGACAGAATTGAATAAAACAACATTAGCTGAATATATGGTTCCTGCATACTCTTACGTATCTGTTGTTGAACTAAGCAACTACCTTCCAGCTGATGAAGATCCATATCAAAACCCACAAATCTTAGCTCGCTTATATCCAGAACTACCAAAAGCAAATCACATTTGCTTCTACCCAATGGATAAGCGTCGCCAAGGTGACGACAACTGGTACATGCTTCCTATGGAAGAACGTAAAAAAATGATGTACAGTCATAGTAAAATCGGTCGCCAGTACGCAGGTAAAGTACGCCAAGTTATTTCAGGATCAGTTGGATTCGACGATTTTGAGTGGGGCGTAACATTATTCGCTGACGATGTTCTTCAATTTAAAAAACTTATATATGAAATGCGCTTCGATGAAGTAAGTGCTCGTTATGGTGAATTCGGAACATTTTTCGTTGGAAACATTTTACCAGACGAAAAGGTAGAGAAGTTTTTACACATATAAATCGTAAAAAAGGAACGAATTTCGTTCCTTTTTTTATTATCCTCTATATTTCTCCTCAAAATACTTCTTTTCTCTGTAAATTTGAACAAAAATCGACAAATTCTTTTCAATTTCCTTACAAAATTGTAACCTTTCTATATCCAAATTTATGCTAAAATGGTACGAGCTACATGCTAATAACGATGCGAAGGTGATAATCTATATGAAGAAAATCTTGTCTATTTTACTAGCGCTTTTATTGTCAATTTCTTCCTTAGTAGTAACAACATCCCATGCGGAAGAAAAAATACACATTGAGGCGGCAGCTGCACTTTTATTTGATGCGGATACAGGAAAAATACTGCATGAACAAAATCCAGATGAATTACTAGCTATTGCTAGTATGTCAAAATTAATTGTTGTTTATGCCGTATTAGAAGCAATTAAAGAAGGAAAAATTACTTGGGATACAAAGGTAAACATTTCTGATTATGCTTATGAAGTTTCACGTAATAATGAATTCTCTAACGTTCCGTTTGAAAAGGGACGTCAATATACTGTAAGAGAATTATATCATTCTATCGTTATCTTCTCTGCAAACGGATCTAGTATTGCCTTAGCAGAACTTCTTGCAGGAAGTGAGAAGAACTTCTTGAATCTTGCAAATGAACATGCAAAAAAACTAGGGTTAAAGAAATATAAATTTGTAAACGCTACTGGGTTAAATAACGCTGACTTAAAAGGAAAACACCCTGAGGGAACGGATCCGAATGGAGAAAATTCCATGTCAGCTCGCGATATGGGTATGCTTTCAAAAGCAATGATTACAAAGTATCCAGAAATGCTAGAGGATACAAAACAAAGATTTAGAAACTTCCCAGATAATCATCCGAAACCAATTCGTATGGAAAACTGGAACTGGATGTTACCAGGTGCTGCTTTCTCTTATGAAGGAACAGATGGTTTAAAAACTGGTAGTTCTGATACCGCTGGATATGGATTCACTATTACTGCTAAACGTGGTGATGTACGTCTTATTTCAGTTATTATTAAAACAAAATCAATGGACGAGCGCTTCACAGAATCTCGTGAATTAATCGAATACGGGTTTAATAACTTCGAAAAACAAAAGCTAAAAGTTGATAAAAATAATACAATCTCTGTAGTAAAAGGTAAAGAAGATCAAGTAACTGTTGTACCGGAAAAAGAAATAACAGTAATCGCGAAAAAAGGTAGCAAAGATCCTTATAAAATTGGGACTGAAGTAGATAAATCTCTTGCTGAAGATGGACATTTAGTTGCTCCTATTAAGAAAGATGCCAAAGTAGGCTCAATTACTTTAGAATCAACTGATAAATATGGTTTCTTAAACGGTAGTAAAAGTATGAAAGTTACTGCAAAAACGACAGAAGAAGTTGAAAAGGCAAATTGGTTCGTATTAACAATGCGCTCTATCGGAGATTTCTTCTCAAACTTATGGTCTAAAGTATTTTAATGATGTAAAGCTAGCTCACGCTAGCTTTTTTTATTTTCCTCTCTCCATGTAAAACTTCGTTTGGTTGTCATATCTGAGTCCTTTTTCTCATACGTATGAACTAGTAATCGTTACACACTTCATCTAGAAATAAACCTCTTTCCACAAGGTATTCCAAAAAGAGAGGTGACACATAATGGGTGTTATTGCTTATAACGAAGAAGATGTAAAGTTATTAGCTAGACTGATGCGTGCTGAAGCCGAAGGAGAAGGACAACAAGGAATGTTAATGGTCGGAAACGTAGGGGTAAATCGTGTCCGCGGAAATTGTTTAGATTTTAAAAAAATACGTAATTTACGTCAAATGGTTTATCAAAATCCTGGCGGTTTTGAGGCAACGCAAAAAGGGTATTTTTATCAGCGTGCAAGAGAACAAGATATCGCATTAGCAAGGCGAACGATTCAAGGACAACGTTTTTGGCCTGCAAATTTCGCCTTATGGTTTTTTAGACCTGAAGGTCCTTGCCCACCAACTTGGTATGACCAACAAAACTCTGGACGTTTTAAAAAGCACTGCTTCTTCCAACCATCTGCCGGGGATTGCCCTAGCGTATATTAAGGAATGAAAACGAGGAGGGATTTTTGAATGGCACAGCAACAAAACCCGTATTATGGAACAGGTTTTTATCAACCATCTGGAACTTATGCACAACAGCAACAAATGACCCCACAGCAACAGCAACAACAGCAAGCGATGCAACAACAAGCTGCGCAAGCTCAATATGCCGTTTCTCAAGGCATGTTACCGTTAGAACAGTCGTATATTGAAAATATTCTTCGCTTGAACAAAGGCAAGCAAGCCACCGTAGTAATGACTTATGAGCGTGGTAGTTCACTCGGTACACAATCTTATACAGGTATTATTGAGGCAGCTGGACGTGATCACATCGTTATTAGTGAACCGCAATCGGGGAAACGTTTTTTACTACTAATGATTTACTTAGATTATGTAGAATTCCCAGAAGAAATTATGTATTTACCTAGTCAACAAGCAACTTATGCTCCAAGACCATAAAAAAAGCTGGCATATGCCAGCTTTTGTTTTTTTATAAACCTTTTACAACTGCAGTTCCGACTAAGATCCATGCCACGATAAACGCTACACCACCAAGAGGTGTAATTGGGCCAAAGAACTTAATACCTGTCGTACTTAATGCATACAAACTACCTGAAAACATAATAATCCCAGCTACCATAAGCCAGCCAGCAGTAGTTAAAAGTGATGATTGAATTTTATCCATTAATAAAGCAACTACGAATAGTCCACCTGCATGAAACATTTGATATGTAACGCCTGTTTTCCAAACTTCTAACATTTTTGCAGAAACTTTATTTTCTAAACCGTGTGCTCCAAAAGCCCCTAGCGCAACAGATAGCCCTGCCGCAATACAACCTAGTAAAAAGAAAATTTTCATCTTAATTCCCCTTTTTTTACCTTTATCATAAGCAATTTTTTCATATAAGCCAAACGATTTATCTTCTAAAAATCAAATAAAGAATTACCGTTTGCGCCTTCTTCTTTTATATACACAGGTTCTCCAGAAACCGGCATAACTGGTTGAACTGTCGTCATAGGCTGAGATCCAATTACTTGTGATGGAATCTCAGGTTCTCTATACATAGAAGGCTCAGCTTGTTCATCTAATAATAAATCACATAACGCTCGCACAACTAATAAATGCGCTTTTGATTGTTGCCCTTCACTGCTTTTTGCCTTTGCAATTTCATTCGCCATTTTATTTAAAATCTTATCGCTCGATATTTGCATTCCTTGTCACCTCTTACTTTGTAGTTCTTTCTCCAATTGTCCTAGCTTCTCTACTGAACCAAACACTATTATCATATCATGTTCTTGTAGTTTTTCCTGCCCCGTTGGATTATGTATAACATCCCCATTTCTCAAAATCGCTAAAATTGTTACATCAAATTGATTTCTCACATCACTCTCTAGTAACGATTTACTAGCTAAAATAGAACCCTTGCCGACTGCAATTTCTTCAATTACAAATGACTGTTCCATGCCATATAGTACTGTATCAATATAATGAACTGTTAGCGGATTCGCAATACCTTTTGCAATATGAATTCCTGCCATGCTAGATGGATTAATCACCTTATTTGCCCCAGCACGCTTTAATTTGTCTTCGGTTTCTGGTTTTTCCGCCCTTGCCACAATTTTAATTGCATCGTTTAGCCCTCTTGCCGTTAATGTAATAAATACATTTTCAGCATCATTTGCTACGATAGCAACTAAACCAGCTGCCTTTGAAATTCCAGCATGATGTAACACTTGGTCTTCCGTTGCATCTCCGTGTACAAATAAAAGCTTTTCCTGTTCCAATATACTCTCATCTTTATCAACAACGACAAATGGGATTTTCTTTTCTTGCAATTCATGTACAACTTGAAGCCCCACTCTACCGCAACCACATACGATAATATGATTTTGTAACTGTGCTATTTGTTTATCCATCTTCTTCCTCCGTACTGCATGAAATAAATTCCCTTCAATAATCATAGCTGCCACTACACCAATTGCATACGTAACAATACCGACACCAACAGGTATAATAAGGAGTGCAAATACTCTCCCCGCTTGCGTTACAGGAACGGCATCTCCATATCCAACAGTCAATACAGTAATCATCGTCATCCAAAATGCTTGAAACAAACTAATCTCTTCAATCATCATAAATCCTAGCGTTCCTAGAATTACAACAAAAGTCATACATATAACTGCTATCCATAATTGCTTACGTGCATTCATATTGCGCTTCAACTCTTTTCTCTATCTACAATCTTTGCCAGTGGAAATGAAATACATATATACTAGATACGGAATCTATGAAAGAGGTTGATATAATGAAAACATTTCTTTCCGCCTTACAATGGGCACTATTTATTTTAGCTGGAAGCCTTATTGTACCAATTAGCGTCGCAACTAATTATGGTCTCGATGGCGCTGAAGCTATTGCATTCGTACAAAGAACATTATTTGTTCTTGGCTTTGCTGGCCTACTGCAAGCTATATTTGGGCATAAACTTCCTATTCAAGAAGGTCCTGCTGGACTTTGGTGGGGTATTTTCTCCCTTTATGCAAGTTTAGGTGTCGTATTATTTGGATCCAGCAATGAAACGCTTAAAGTCCTTCAGTACGCTTTCCTATTAAGTGGTATCATTTGTATTATTCTTAGTGTTTTTGGACTCATCGATAAACTAGTCCGCTATTTTACACCGACAGTCATTGGAACATATTTATTTCTTCTTGTCGCGCAACTTAGCGGGTCCTTCTTAAAGGGAATGTTCGGTCTTGACGGACAACATACAGAAGTACAAGCTGACGTATTTATTCTTTCACTCATTGTTATTTTACTATCCTTTTTCATCATGAAGCTACCTATTATTGGACAATATTCCGTTCTTTTCAGTATCGTCTGCGGCTGGACATTATTCGCATGCTTCGGATTATCTAATCCAGTAACGCCTGTGACAGATATAATCCGTTTTCCGTCTCTATTTGTTTTCGGAATGCCTCGCATTGAATGGAACATGGCAATTACGGTAGTTTTCGTTACACTATTACTTCTAACAAATATGTTAGCAAGTATTCGCGTTGTGCAAAGGATTGTCTCTAAGTATGAAAAGGATGCCGCACCAGATCGCTTCAAACAAGCCGGCATTATAACAGGGATCAATCAATTATTAGGCGGTCTATTCTCAGCTATTGGACCTGTCGCGATTTCTGGATCAGCAGGATTTATTGCAACGACTAATATTTATAAACGACTCCCATTTATGTTAGGGTCAAGCTTTATTATTTTCGTTAGTATATTCCCGAAGATTACTTCATTCTTTGCGGCGATACCTGTCGCAGTCGGATATGCTGCCATTTACCCTGTATTTGCAAGCATGATTGGTCTTGCCTTTCGCGAATACGAAACAGTACAGGATAAAGAACGATTATTTAAAGTAGCGGGTCTTTCGATCTTTACAGGAGTCGGAGTTATGTTTGTTCCAGCAGGAGCATTTTCTACACTCCCGCCGTTTCTAGCATCGTTTTTAAGTAACGGTCTTGTTCTCGGATCTGTAATGGCAATTTTGCTCGAAATACTATTTTCTCGTTCTACAGAAAAACAACCATCGTAAATTGGAAAACTTCCATTATTGCACTCTATCTTTAGAGTTGTTACGATAATGATAAAGTGCAACTTTGATCAATGAGAGCCACTCATCTTTACTAATGATTAGCTCTCATCGATCGGGCATTAGCAGTATAAATTATCATGGGCAACGTGCTCGTGATAATTTATACTAAAAATACAGAACTTCTCCTAGCTTCACATAAAGAAGTTCGATGTCTTACTATATATTCCCCAATATCTTCATAAAACTTTATTTCTATTTCAACAAAGAGAGGAATTTTCAATATGACTTATAAAATGATTGTTTTAGACTTAGATGATACTTTATTACGTGACGACCATACCATTTCACCTCGTACGAAAGAGGCTCTAATGACTGCACAAGAGCAAGGTGTAAAAGTTGTACTTGCTTCTGGACGTCCAACGTTTGGTATGCGCAATGTAGCGAAAGAACTTCGTTTAGAAGAATACGGTAGTTTCATTCTATCTTTTAATGGCGCAAAAATTATTAACTGTAAAACAAACGAAGAAATCTTTAGTAGTACGCTATCTCCTGAAATCGTTCACAACCTATTTAAAATTAGTAAAAATGAAGATGTATGGATTCATACTTACATTGGCGATGATATCGTAACGGAAGAAAATAATCCTTATACTGAAATTGAGGGCGATATTACTGGTATGCCAATTGTTGTAGTAGATGACTTTAAAGCTGCTATTAAAGAGCCTGTAGTAAAAGTATTAATGAATAAAGAAGCTGAACGCCTTGTTGTAGTAGAAAAGAAACTACAAAAACAATTAGAAGGTCAATTAAGCGTTATGCGTTCGAAACCATTCTTCTTAGAATTTACTGAAGCTGGTGTTACAAAAGGAACGAGCTTAAACCAATTAATTCAAAAGCTAGGCATTAAGCGTGAAGAAGTTATCGCAATGGGCGATAGCTATAACGACCAGGCAATGATCGAATTCGCTGGTCTTGGTGTTGCAATGGGCAATGCACCAGATGATATTAAAGAAATTGCAAACTACGTAACAGATACAAATATGAACGATGGTGTTGCAAAAGTTGTAGAGAAATTTGTATTAAAAAGAGAAGCGCTCGTTTAATATTTTCACCCATAAAACCTATTTGAAGTCAAACACTTCAAATAGGTTTTTATTTAAATTCTCATGTTTTTGTGACTATATTTTGAACTTTGCACTATTCTCGTAGTGTAAACTTTCTTTTTGTATATAATGAAACAAAATAGACTATTTTATTTTGAAAAAGAATACAAATTTACTATAAACAAGCATACGTTAAAGGAGGCTACTTTATGTTATCTACACCAATCGGACGATTAAGAGCAATCGGCTTAATTGAGGGGATTTCTTTCCTATTACTATTATTTGTAGCAATGCCATTAAAATATTTTGCAGGATTTGCAACAGCCGTTAAAATTACAGGTATGGCTCATGGTGTTTTATTTATTCTATTTATCTTTGCGGTAATTCAAGTAACAATCGTACACCGCAAATCAATTGCATGGGCACTTGGGGCATTTGTTTCATCAGTTATCCCATTCGGTACTTTTGTACTAGATGCAAAATTAAAGAACGAACAACAATAATAATAAAAAGGTAGTTAACGACTGTTAACTACCTTTTTTATTTACAAATTTGGAATTTCCCAATCAATTTCTCTCTCGCCCATATTAGCTAAAATCGTATTTACTTTAGAGTATGGCTTACTACCAAAGAAACCACGTCTTGCCGATAATGGGCTTGGGTGTACAGATTCGATAATATGATGATTCGGATTCGTAATTAACTTCTTCTTCGCCTGCGCATGGCGCCCCCACAATATGAAAATAACTGGCTTTTCACGTTCATTCAACAGTTCAATCACACGATCTGTGAAGTGTTCCCATCCTTTTCCCTTATGAGAATTTGCTTCACTTTGACGAACTGTTAATACTGTATTTAGTAGTAATACTCCTTGCTCTGCCCACTTTACTAAATAACCGTTATTCGGAATTTCATAACCATATTCATCTCGAAGTTCTTTATACATATTTAACAATGATGGTGGTGTTTTAACACCAGGTTGTACAGAAAAACTTAAACCATGCGCTTGATTCGGTCCATGATATGGATCTTGTCCTAAAATAACAATCTTTGTATTTTCATAACTTGTATACTGAAGAGCGTTAAAAATATCTTCTACCTTCGGATAAACAACATGTGTACTATACTCTTCTTTCAAAAAATCAGCCAACTTGCGATAATATTCTTTCTCAAATTCTGGTGCCAATAATGGTCCCCAATCATTTTTTAAAACATTTTCCATACTTTCACTTCCTGTTCAATTAATTCACCATATCCTGTTTTGTAAATACTACAAATGAAATAATAAGGGATACAACTGCCCAAACCGTTAAATTCATTAAAGAGAACCCCATCGATAAGCCTTGTAATGCAGGTAATTTTCCTGATAAATAATCTGTTAATGATAAATTCACACTAAAAATATATTTCGCGCCCTCCCAAGATGTTGCAAACGAGCTTAAAATGCCACCTGCGATTAATGCGGCTAACATAACGCCCATACCAGCTGGTGTATTTCGAATTAAAACAGACACCATAAATGATATAGTTCCGACAACGATAGCAACGAACCAAGCTAATCCGTACGCCATTAAGATGTATTGCCACTGCGGAATAAGATGCACAAAGTTTGTATTTAACGTTTCCTTATCAATGACGAATCCTGTTAACACAGGTAAATTCCATCCTGAGTATCCAAATACAAGCCCTGATAATACGTAAGCAAACAGACCAACAAGAAACAGTATGAATGAAATGAAAAATAACATCGTCACGTACTTACTAAGAAGTATTTTCCAGCGCCGAATCGGCCGTGTAAGTAGCATCTTCATCGTTCCATCACTTCGCTCTCCTGAAACAATATCAATAGCGACAATCATTACGAGAAGCGGAATAAACAATGTAATTCCTTGCTCAATAAACGCCCTTACAAAAGTGGGTGCGCCCGGTGCCATCGGGTTAATATCATGATCTAAATAATATTGTTGCTGCTCCACTCTTACCTTTAGCCAATCACGCCATTCTTCTGGTAATCTAGAGTTGTTCAAGCGGTTTTGAGAATCAACAATTTGTTGTTGTAATGAAACTTTCCAATCCGTTGTACCGAGCCTTTTTTGTGTCGTTTCTACTTCACGATACTGCGCATACACGAAAAGTGGGATCAAGATTGCTAAAATAAGCATGACAACAACAATCCGTTTCTTACGATAAATCTTTTCTGATTCGTTTAAAACTAGATTCGCAAATTCACGCATGTTGCTCACCCCTTGTGAGTTCAATAAATAAATCTTCTAGCGTAAATACGAGCTCCTTAACGCTATGCACATCTATCCCATTTTGAACAAAATGTTTATTCCAACTGCTTATAGATGCAATATCCATGCGGCATAGTAATCGATCGCCTTCTATACTCACTTCTCTTACTTCCTCAGCATCTTCTAGCATATCTTTCGCTTTAAAAATCGGTGTAACAATCCATTCTACACGATCACTTGCTGTTTTAATTAACTCTTCAACCTTGGCAACTGTTATCATTTTTCCTTTATGAATAATCGCAACCCGATCGCATATCATTTGTACTTCACTTAGCAAGTGACTTGAAATAAACACACTCATGTTTTCTTCTTTTACAAGCTTATGTATAAATTCCCTAAGTTCCCTAATTCCAGCTGGATCTAAACCATTTGTTGGCTCATCTAATATGAGCAATTTTGGATTTCCAAGAAGCGCTTGCGCAATGCCAAGGCGCTGTTTCATACCGAGTGAGTACGTTTTTACCTTATCGTGAATTCTTTCATCTAAATGAACCATTTGAGCAATTTCAATAATACGTTCATCTGATATACCACCTAGCATACGGGCAAATTGCTTTAAATTTTCCCATCCCGTTAAATATGTATACAGTTCTGGGTTTTCAACGATACTCCCAATTTGACGCATCGCTTCTCTGAAATTTTCCTTAATAGAATAACCACCGATAGAAATCGTACCTTCTGTTTCTTTAATCAATCCAACTAACATTCGAATAGTAGTTGTTTTTCCGGCACCATTCGGTCCTAGGAAGCCAAACACTTCTCCTTGTTTTACATCGAAGGAAATATTCTCTACAATTGTCTTCTTTCCAATTACCTTCTTCACGTCTCGTACGGAAAGTATCGTCGTCATTTTACCCCTCCTTGTTCTAGTTTTAATTTACTCGCAACATTTTGAACTAATCGTTCCGCCATATATGTATACCCTACTTCATTCGGATGGAAATGATCGGAGTATAATAAATCTTTCCCGCGGTTTTGGAATAAATCAAATGTCGGTGTAATATATACATTTTTATCATTTAACGCTAATTTTTCTAAAGATGCATTCCAGTCTACAACAATGTTTGAAGAACCTTTTAAATCTTCTACATCTTCAAAAGGATTATATAAACCTAGCCAAAAAATAGGACTATCTGTATTTAACTTACGAATTTCTTCTATAATTTTCTTTGCTTCATTCTGGAATGTTTCTGTATCAGGACGGTATGTTTCTAAATCTACCTTTCCAAGCGATTCCCAACCTGGAAATAAATCATTTCCTCCAATCGTTAAAACGATTACATCTGCTTGCTTAATTGAATATTGAGCGCCACTACTCTCCATTTGTTTTAATAAGTCAGGCATTTTCGCACCACTAACAGCTAAGTTCGTTAAAGCAACCTTTTGCTTATAATCTTTTTGTAAATCTTCTTTCACCCTTCCAATATAGCCAATTCCTTCTTTATCACCAACACCGCGTGTTAATGAATCACCTAAACTAACGATTTTTAACGTTCCCGTTTTCTTTTTCTCTTTTGCCACTACATCGGTCTTTTTAATTAAATTTGAAGCTTTCGGATTTAACACATCATTTACACCTGAAACAAAGCCATATGCAAATAAACAGAAAGATGCAATTGTAATGAGTAGAATTACTTTTACTACTTTTGATCTCATATCAAAACCCCTTTTAGCCCTCATAGATTGTCCATAATTATACCAAACGCAATTTTGAAAAGCGATTTTCACACCTTATCTATTATGTTGTTTCCCTATGTACTAATTCTGGCAATAGCTCTACATGCTTTATATCGATTTTCTCATCATTAATCTTGTCATATAACAATTCAAATGCCTTCACACCAACATTTTTACTACAATACGAAATCGTCGTAATACCTAAAATGTCCGCCACATCTTGATCATCACAACCGATAATCGTAATATCTTCCGGAATACGAATTCCTTGTTTTTCCGCTTCCGTTACCATTCCCGCCGCAATATGGTTGCAAGATACAAGAAACGCGGTTGGTTTTACTGACATATGGACCCATTCCCTAATCACATTACGCCCATCTTCCACTGTAAAACAGCCTTTAAACTTCCAGGCCTCCATCGGTGTTACAGCAATCTGTTGAAGCGAATCCTCATACGCTTGTTTTCTTCGCTGACTATTAATGCTATTACTTCTTCCAATGCAATACCCAATACTTGTATGGCCGGCATCTATTAAGCTCTTCATCCCGCGCGAAAAGACTTTATAGTAATCAATATGCACACTCGAAATGAAATTCGAGTCTATTTCTTCACACATAACAATTGGACCAAATTTCGTATATTCTTCAAGCTTTTCCTTACTATTTGCTCGGGAACATATAATAACCCCATCAAGCTTTTTCATTTTTAACATATTCAAAATTTCTAATTCTCTTTCCTCACTATAATTCGTCTGACAAAGCATCATATTATAGTTATTCTTTGCTGTTTCCTTTGATATTCCCTCGATAATAGCGCTATAATATTGATCATTTACGTGCGGTAATAAAACACCAATGACATTCGTTTTTCCTTTCACTAAATGAATTGCATTCACATTTTGCGTATAATTTAATTCTTCTATAATTGCTAAAATGTCTTTTCGTTTCTGTTCATTCACATATGGATGATTATTCAGTACACGTGAAACAGTTGAAACAGATACCCCAGCAAGTTCAGCAATCTTTCTTATATTCGTCATCTCACTTTCCCCTTCTCACAAAAATTCTCCCTTGACCTGGTAAGCTTTCCACAATATATCCTTTCCTAGCAAATACATTTTGAAAGGATATACAACTATGCTTCGATTCAAACTAGAATATATATTTTTCATTGGCGGTCTACTTATTCTCGCCATCGGTATTAATATGATGACGACAATTACTTCCTTTGGACTTAGCCCTTATGATTCCTTCTTTATTGCACTATATCAAAATTTTGGGATAAGTATCGGTTTTTGGATTTTCATGATTAACTTAGCTTTTACCTTTATCGTACTCTTTTGGAATAAAAGACAAATAACAATTGGTACAATCGTAACGATGGTTCTTATTTCTCTTTTTGTTGACTGGTTCGGTTCCATTACAACTATTATGGACGCTATCCGCTCTCTTCCAAAATATATAACACTTATTTGCGGAAATCTATTCGTTGGAGCTGGGATTGGTCTTTACGTCTCTACAAACCTTTGCGCAGCACCTCAAGAAGCTTTCGTTTTAACCGTTGCTGAGAAAAAGAAATGGACATTTAGAAGAACAGAAATTTCGTTAGCGTTTTTATTTTTAACATTAAGCTTCCTATTAGATGGACCTATCTATTTTGGAACAATCATCTTATCCTTTACAACAGGCTGGATTATCCAAGCATTTATTCAAATTGGTACGAAGATTTTAAATAGAAAAGAGCCTATTAAGCAAGCTGCTTAACAGGCTCTTTCTGTTTTATGATAAGAGATACTACTTAGCATCCCCTTCAATTCGATAGTTTGCTTTCAAACAATCTATTTCTTCATACCCTTGCAACGTATGTAAAATATAATCATAATCAGCAAGAGACGCACGATGCGTCACAATTACAATTTCAGCCTTCCCTTTCTCTTCAAGCGGCATTTGAATAATTTTTTCAAAGCTAACGCCACGCTCAGAGAATAATGAAGTAATTTTTGCAAATACACCAATTTCATCTTTTACATGAAGTCTTAAAAATTTCTTCACAACAATTTCGTCTGGCTCTTTTAATACCTTTTTATACTGCGGGGATACCGCACTATTTCCGTTTACACCTAATCGAATATTTTGCATTACAGCTACTAAATCTGAAACAACAGCTGTTGCTGTCGGTAAACTTCCTGCACCTGGTCCATAAAACATCGTTTCTCCGACCGCTTCACCATACACATATACAGCGTTATATTCGTTTTGTACGGCCGCAAGAGGATGTGTATTTGGAAGTAGTGTCGGTTCAACTGTCACCTCTAATTTTTCACCATCTCGCTTCGCAAGACCGATTAATTTAATCGTGTATCCTAAACTCTTACTGTATTCAATATCTTCTTCTGTAATAGAAGTAATCCCTTTTACCTTCACATCTCCAAGCTCTACATTTGTAGAAAAACCAAGGGTAGCCAAAATCGTCATTTTTCTCGCTGCATCTAAACCTTCCACATCTGATGTTGGATCTGCTTCTGCAAATCCAAGTTGTTGGGCTTCTTTTAACACGTCGTTATATGCTCTCCCTTCATCTGACATTTTCGTCAAAATAAAATTTGTCGTTCCATTTACAATTCCCATTACTTTCGTAATAAGATCTGAAGAAAGTCCTTCTACGATACTTCGTAAAATCGGAATCCCTCCGGCTACACTTGCTTCATAAAACAAATCTGCTTTATTATCTTTTGCTACCGCTAAGAGTTCCGCCCCATGTAACGCCATTAAATCTTTATTGGCAGTTACAACATGCTTTCCACTTTGTAAAGCTTGCAAAATATATGCTTTTGCATCATCAATGCCACCCATCACTTCGATGACAACGTCAATATTTGGATTATCTAAAATTTCATTTACATCTTGTGTTAATAGAGTAGAAGGTACCTCTACCTCTCTCTCTTTTTCAATATTTTGTACTAGTACTTTCGTTACTTTTACAGGACAACCTACTTGGTGGATAAGTCGCTCTTGATGATCTGTAATGATACGAACTACACCACTCCCAACTGTCCCAAGACCTAATAAACCAACTTGAATTTCTTTCATAATACTGTCCACCCCTCAAAAATTGTGTTTAGATGAAATTATATGAGTAAAAAATCTGAAAAACAATGTTTTTTGAACATTCGGAAAAATATAAGTTAATCTTTACAAAGAAAACGTTGCCACGTGTTACACAATCTTTTTTTATAATACATAAGGGGTTTCTTGATACACGTAATAATTCAGCCAATTAGAGAATAATAGATTCCCATGGCTTCTCCACCTTACAAGTGGTTTCTCATCTGGATTATTATGCTTAAAATAATTTTTCGGCACATCAATATTTAACCCTTTTTGGCGGTCCCGTTCGTATTCTTGCTTTAACGTATCACAACTATATTCACTATGCCCGAGCGCAAACACTTGCCTTCCTTCTTGCCCAATGACAAGGTGAACACCCGCTTCCTCAGAATTTGCTAATAATGTTAAGTCTGTCACCTCTCTAATATCACTCTCTCGTACTTCTGTATGACGAGAATGCGGGGCAAAAAACAATTCATCAAACCCTTGTAACAATTTCACATGTTGCTCACGAACTTCATGTTCAAATACACCGAACATTTTTTCCTTAAGAGGATACTTTGGGACACCATAATGATGATACAAGCCAGCCTGTGCCCCCCAGCAAATATGAAGCGTAGATGTTACATTCTTTTTTGAATACTCCATAATACGTTTAAGCTCTTCCCAATAATCTACCTCTTCAAAAGAAAGAGTTTCAACTGGTGCTCCTGTAATAATAAGTCCATCAAATTTCTCATTCTCAATATCACGAAATGTTTTATAGAAACTCGTTAAATGGTCCTGCGCTACATTGCGAGACAAATGTGATTCCATATGAAGTAAGTGAACATCTAATTGCAACGGTGTGTTGCCAATTAAACGAAGTAATTGCGCCTCTGTTTCTTGCTTTGTAGGCATTAAATTTAAGATAGCAATTTTCAATGCCCGGATATCTTGTGTTTCTGCTCGCTCCTTCGTCATTACAAAAATATTTTCCTTCTGCAACACTTTGCGAGCTGGTAAATCTCTATCAATTATGATCGGCATGTTCTTTGCCTCCGACTAGCGCTGCTTCTAAATCTGCAATAATATCAGAAACATCTTCTATACCAACCGATAAACGAATTAAATCTGATGTAACGCCAGCTAGACGCTGATCTTCAGCACTTAATTGTCTATGCGTTGTGCTAGCAGGATGTATAACACAAGTTCGTGCATCCGCTACATGCGTTACGAGAGTTGCTAGTTTTACATTTGCGATAAATTCTTTCGCTGCTTCTAATCCGCCCTTAATGCCGAATGTTAAAACACCACTAGCACCTTTTTTCAAATACGTTTGTGCTAACGAGTAATTTTCATTACTATCTAATCCCGGATAATTCACCCATTCAATACGTTCATGGTTAGCAAGCCACTTAGCAACTGCGAGAGCATTTTCACTATGACGCTCCATTCTTAAATGCAGCGTTTCTAAGCCGATATTGCTAATATACGCATTGAATGGGCTCATACAGTTTCCGTAGTCTCTTAATAATTGAACACGCGCCTTCACAATATAAGCTGCTGCACCAAAATTTTGAACGTAACTTACGCCGTGATAACTTGGATCCGGTTCAACAAGTTCAGGATATTTCCCATTTGTCCAATCGAAGTTCCCTCCGTCAATGACAATACCGCCTAAAGAGCTTGCATGACCATCAATATATTTCGTCGTAGAATGAACGATAATATTTGCTCCGTGCTCAAATGCTTGGCATAAATAAGGAGTTGCTAATGTATTATCCACGATAAAAGGTACTTCTAACTCTTTCGCTGCATCTGAAAATTCTTTGAAATTTAAAACGTTCATCGCTGGATTTCCTAACGACTCTGCATAAACAAGTTTCGTCTTATCATTAGCAAGGGCCACAATTTCATCAGCACTTAAATTCGGATTAAAGAACGTAACGTCAATACCAAGCTTACGCAAACTCACTCCAAATAAATTAAACGTTCCGCCATAAACTGTGGAAGAACAAAGCAAGTGGTCTCCGCTACTACAAATATTTAAAACAGCAAGCATAATAGCAGCCTGCCCAGAAGCCGTTGCAACAGCTCCTACACCACCCTCTAAATCCGCTAACTTTTGCTCAAATGCAGCTAAAGTAGGGTTTCCAATACGCGTATATATATATCCTTCTGCCTCTAAATTAAATAGCGCTGCTAAATCATCTGAAGTATCGTATTTATACGTTGTACTTTGATAAAGTGGTAAAACACGCGGTTCACCATTCTTTGGTGTATAGCCACCTTGCACACAAATTGTTCCTTTTCCCCATGATTCTCCCATCTCTCATTCTCCTTTCTTTTATACAAAATAAAAAAACTGCTCCTTTCCTGAAAACAAGAAAGGAGCAGTTTGAAAACACGCTCTAAAGGCTCTTTCTTATCTTTCAGGATTATTACCTGCAGGATTTGGCACAATTCCGTTATACGGCTGTTGCCAAGGTTTCATCGGGCCTGTCCCTCCACCTTTTCTTGATAAGACTATGCAATTACCGTTGATTTTATAGCAATAATTTCCTAATGTCAATCAGTTTTTCTGAATGTTCTAAATTAAATACAAATAATTTGACATGCATAACAAAAGAAATATATTCCATATCCATTTGAAAAAGACCTTTTAAAACCCACGATTACTATATAAAATTAAGTAAGTAGTTTAACTGTATACATTTCAAATTCTCACGAGACCTCAATATATTGAATAAGCCCACCTCTCAAAAAGATACTATACATATTCATTTCACAGTAGCATATTTAATCCTTTTGACATTAAAACTTACATAACGGAGGTATAACATGACAAACACAAAGGACATGCACTATATACTCATCCTATACGGCATTCTTTTAGGCTCTATAGTAGGAGCTACAGTCTGGCTATTTTTAGTTACAATAAATATCGGCATTCACTTTATTTGGGGATACTTACCTACTATTTTCTCTTCTCCCCCGTATTACACTATTTGTGTAACAACTATCGGTGGTATTCTCGTTGGTTTAACCCAAAAATACTTCGGCACATATCCACGTCTTATGCCGGAAGTGATGAGTGAATATAAAAAAACAGGTAGAATTGAATACCTTTTTGTACATAAAGCTACTTTAACTGCGATTATCGTTTTAATATTTGGAGCTAGCTTAGGTCCCGAAGCAGCACTTGTTGGAATTATCGGTGGACTTTGTACATGGGTAGGGGATCGCTTTACATTCGCCTTAAAAGGAATGAATGAACTAACAGAGGTTGGAATTGGTGCTACTTTAAGTGTAATTTTTAACGCGCCATTATTCGGTTATTTAGCGCCAAATGAAAATGAGGGTGAGCAAATTAACGAATTTTCTAAAGGAAAAAAAGCAATTGTATATTTAGCTACCACTTTCGCTGGCTTTTCTGTTTATTTATTACTTAGTAAATTCGATAATCGCGGATCCTTTATCGTTGATTTTGGGGAAGGTTCCCTTTCTCTTAATGAATGGATCGCCTTTCTACCACTTGCTAGTATTGGTGCTATAGTTGGTTTCTTTTATTTCAAATTTGAATTCACATTAGAGAAGTTAATCCATCCCTTCAGGGAATACAAACTATCACTTGGTATTATCGGTGGTATTTTATTAGGAATTACAGGAACTGTTCTCCCGTACACATTATTCTCAGGAGAACACCAATTAAAAGATTTAGTCGTTGAATGGAGTCATTTATCCTTCTGGGTATTACTTCTTTCAGGTGTTTTAAAATTATGTATTACTGCCGTTTGTTTAAATACAGGTTGGCGCGGTGGACATATTTTCCCAATTATATTTGCTGGATCTAGTATCGGATATGCTATAGCTTCCATTATCCCGATAGATCCAATCGCTTCGGTAGCCATCGTCACGACAGCAATTTCAAGCTATGCATTAAGAAAACCAATTGCTATAACATTACTATTACTCATGTTTTTCCCGCTCAATTTACTATTACCGATGCTTGGAGCGGCAGCGATTGGTAATGCATTTCCACTTCCTAAAAACAACGAAGCTACAAACGAATAAAAATAGGCAGTAGGGACAAAAGTTCCACTGCCTATTTTTATTACACACGTTGCTTCAATAACGCATATAACTCTTCAAAATTTTGCACTTCATATGTTGGCACAATCTCGCTATTATTTGATTTCTTTTCTGGATTAAACCAACAAGTATCAATTCCCGCTACATATCCACCTTTAATATCAGCACTTAACGAATCCCCAATAATGAGTCCTTCTTCAAAGGAAAAATTAGGAATTCGTTCAAAAACATAATCAAAATATTCTTTCATCGGCTTTTGGAATCCCGTATCTTCAGAAACGAAAATATCTTTAAACAAGGCATGTAATCCTGCATTACGTAAACGTTTATCTTGCGTCTTAGAAATACCGTTTGTCACTATATATAAATCGTACTCACTTTGAATTTGATTTATAAATTCAAACGCACCTTGCATAAGTTGGTCTCCTTCTTCTAAGTAGCTACGATAATTATTTTCGAATAATATCCCGTCTACTTCTTCCCCGTATTCTTTAAACAAAATCGAAAACCGTGTACTTACGACTTCATCACGGTTTATTTCACCTTCTTCAAAAGCATCCCAAAGGCTTTTATTAATTTTTTTATACCGCCTTTCAACCTCGCTAGTTAGATGGATCCCTTTCTCTTCAAAAAGCATGCGTAACGCCATTTTCTCCGCCTTCTGAAAATCTAACAATGTATCATCTACATCAAATAGCAATGTTTTATATTTTTTCATAAGCCCTTCACACTCTCTTTTCTACAAAAACAAATTTACGTAAATCGTATCATTCCTTCTTGTAAAAATAATAGGAGATATCTCATACTAAACATGAGGTGAAAATATGAAAGTCAGCAAAAATAGCGAAGAAATCTCTCATTACATGCAAACTTACAACTTCCATACTCTTTTTTCTTTTGATGTCTTACCGTATGCTGAACTACATTCCTTTCAAAAGAGAGAAAGGATATGTAATGAAGGTGTTGATGTCCCCTATCTTTATTACTTAATTTCCGGAAAAGCGAAAATATATATGAGTCACAAAAACGGGAAGGTCTCCTTAATTAACTTTATTCAAGCACCTTCGTTCATTGGAGAATTAGGGTTAATTGGCGTAGAATCCGTTACGAAAACGGTGGAAGTGATTGAAGATTGTATGTGCTTAGCGCTTCCTCTTAAAGATTGTCAGCATCTTTTATTGCAAGATGCTACCTTTCTACAGAAACTATGTAAATTTATCGGCGAAAAAACAATTAGCCGAACAGAAAGTTACGCCAAAAACAATAGTTATCCGTTCGAAAATCGATTAGCGGCTTTTATTCTATTAACAGAACAAAATAACAGTTATACAGAAAAACATACCGAGGCTTCGGAATACTTAAATGTCAGCTACCGCCATCTTTTATACGTATTAAACCAGTTTTGCCAGCAAAATTACTTAAAAAAAGACGGAAGAACCTATTACATACAAGATCGAATTCAATTAGAAAAACTGGCTGATGAACTTAAAATATAAAAAAAGTAGCATTAACGTTTACCTGTTAATGCTACTTTTTTCGAGTGACGATTCTATTTTCAATTAAAATTTGCTTGCTACTTTAGCTGCTTCTTCAAGACCAGCTGTAATAATCTCTTCTGCTTTATCTGGGAATTGGTTATGTCCTTCAATAACTACTGTTTCCATATTTGTTGCACCGAAGAAGCCCATCATGCTTGCTACATATTTAACAGCCATTTCTACTTCAGCTGCTGGACCTTCAGAATATACGCCGCCGCGCGCATTTAATAATGCAATCTTCTTATCTCCAATTAGACCAACTGGACCTTCTGGCGTATATTTAAACGTTTTGCCAGCTCGGTTTAAATAATCAATATATGTGTGTAGTACTGCTGGAATCGTTAAGTTCCATAATGGGAAACCGAAAACGACTTTATCAGCTTCTAAAAATTGATTTAAATACTTATCAGCAACTGCTACTGCTTTTGCTTCCTCTTCAGTTAAATCAAATCCTTTACCTGCTTTAAACGTACCATTAATCATATCTACGCCTACATATGGTAATTCTTCTTTATATAAATCAAGTTCTACTACTGTATCATTTGGATGTGCTTCTTTATAGTTTGCTAAAAATGCCTCGTATAATTTCACACTAACTGCTTGTTCCGCTGGGCGGTTGTTTGCTTTTACAAATAAAACTGTTGCCATTGTTTTTCCTCCTAGTACTCACTCTTCTGTTGTTATATGCTTTCAAAAAAGGTATCCCTTGTAATTGTTGTTTTGTTGCTTACAAACATATTTTATCTTTATATCAAGACAATTTCGTCCTCACATAGACGTATTTTTCCATAAAAAAAGTCCACCTTCTAAAGGCGAACTAGGTCTTACGACTTTTGTCTTATACAATTCCATTTTTCACTGCATATAATGCTGCTTGCGTGCGATCAGATAAATTCAACTTACTCAAAATACTACTTACATGAGCTTTTACCGTTTTTTCTGTAATAACTAAAACAGAAGCGATCTCTTTATTACTCATCCCTTTCGCTAATAGCTGCAACACTTCATTTTCTCTCGCCGTTAGCACATCCACTTGAATAGAAGGTTCTTCTTCCTTTTCTTCCACAGGTAATGTTTGAGAGAGAAGAGTATTTGCTATATCTGGATGTAATTGAATATTACCTTTATATGCGCTTCGAATAGCTTCAACAAGTTGATCCGGTTCTACATCTTTTAAAATATACCCACTTGCCCCCGCCCTTAACGCTGGTAAAACATGCGCCTGATCAGAAAAGCTTGTTAATACAATTACTTTCACATCAGGATATTCTTTTTTGATACACGCTGTCGCCTCAACGCCATCCATCTCGGGCATATATAAATCCATTAGTACAACATCAGGATTTGTTTCTCCTACTTTCACTAATGCTTCTTTCCCGTTATTTGCCTCTCCAACTAACTCTAAATCTTCCTGTGTACTTAAGAAAAATGCTAATCCTTTTAAAACGACTGTATGATCATCAACTAATAATACTTTTATTTTCACAAACTTCCCTCATTTTCACATCATAATGGTACATTTATTTTTATACTTGTTCGTTTTTTTTCACTTACAATTTTAATTGTTCCACCAATTAGTTCTACTCTTTCGCGCATCGTTGTCATGCCAAGTGACTTCTTCTCTTTTATGTCCTTTTCTATAAACCCATTACCTTGATCCACTATTTCTAATGATACATTGTTCTCAGTTACTTTAAAATAAATCGTCGCTTCCTTTACACCTGCATGCTTACTCACATTGTTTAGCGCCTCTTGTCCAATGCGCCACAGTGCTTCTTCTACTACACGAGGTAAGTCACGAACACCAGTAACTTGCTCCCTAATCTTCAATCCTAAGTTTTCACCGTACTGCTTTAGAGCAGGTAATAACCCTTTCTCTAATCCTGCCGGACGAAGCTGCCAAATTAATGTCCTCATTTCTTTTAAAGCTCCTTGTGCTAATTCACGCATCTCATGCAAAGATTGATCTACCTTTTCATTTTGACCTTTTAAAACTGCCTCAGCGCCTTTTGTCATAAAGGTTAACGAAAATAGCTTTTGTGAGACGGAGTCATGTAAATCTCTTGCCAACCGATTCCTTTCTTCCATTCGTACAAGTTCACGGCGCTGCTCATTTAATCTTAAATTCTCGATTATTAACGAGACATGATTCGATAGCGCTTGGATTACATCTATTGTGTTAACATCAAATTCTCCATTATTCAAACTAACACATAAAACACCAAATATATGATTTTGAATATGTATTGGTGTAGCAATAACAGCTCTATTTAGATGTACACTATGCCCAATTTGATGTTTTAGTAGCACCGGCTCATCTTGTTCTAACGCCTTCTTTGCCGCTTCTTTTACATCCTCTTGTAACTCTTCCTGACTATAGGACGCTCGCAAAGATAATTCCTTTTCTTCCCTAATAAAAAAAGCCACTTGATTCCATTGAAATACTTCACCTATATGATTTACCACTTTTTCAGGTAATACATTAAATTTATGAATCGTTTTTAAATCTTGAATAAAACGTTCCAATTTCACATAATAATGTGCTCTTCGCTTTTCATTTTCATATAATTTTGTTCGCTTTAAGGCCGTCCCAATTTGGAAAGCAACCGATTGAAGTAATACTAATTCTTCTTCCGAAAAATGCGTTTTACCAGGACTTGCTACATTTAACACACCAAACTTTTCTCCTCCAGCCTTTAAAGGAACCGTAGCATGATGAAGAATGCCTTCTGTATCTCCCCAATTATATTCAATTGCATTATTAATTCTTTTACATTCAATAATATTAACGGCTCTCTCCAATTTCCCATCCACAAAGCCACGTAAACACCAACATTCCCCTTCACACATCGGACGTTTATTTTCATATGTAAGTGCCTCTGGCAACTGGTAATCAATCAACTTCGTATACTTCCCATTTTCATCCGCAAGAAAAATCCATCCTGTCGTTAAACCTGTTACACTAAGCAATTTTTCTAGCACCGCTTGCAATACATGGTATGTATCATTTGATGTATTTAGTGTTTCTGCAATTTCTTTTAATATAACTAATTCATTTGTGCGATTATCTCGAAACATAATCAGTCTCCTACACGCAAAATTTTAAATAGCTCCTAAAATAAATCATCTACTTTTCACTTTGTACTTATTCGTAACATTGATATAATGGTGAAAACATAGTTTTCATTATATCACTTGAGGGGGCTTTCATAATGACATTAAATAAAGCACTTACTATCGCTGGTTCTGATACAAGTGGCGGTGCTGGTATACAAGCAGATTTAAAAACATTCCAAGAACTTGGCGTATACGGAATGACATCTCTTACGACAATCGTAACGATGGATCCACATAACGGTTGGGCACATAACGTATTCCCAATCCCAGCTTCTACATTAAAACCACAATTAGAAACGACAATTGACGGTGTTGGAGTAGATGCTTTAAAAACAGGTATGCTTGGATCAGTAGAAATTATTGAAATGGTTGCTGAAACAATCGAAAAACATAATTTCAAAAATGTAGTAGTTGACCCTGTTATGGTATGTAAAGGTGCTGATGAAGCATTACATCCTGAAACAAATGACTGCTTACGTGACGTTCTTGTGCCAAAAGCATTAGTTGTAACGCCAAACTTATTTGAAGCTTACCAATTAAGCGGTGTGAAAATTAATTCTCTTGAGGACATGAAAGAAGCAGCGAAGAAAATCCATGCTTTAGGTGCGAAATATGTCCTAATTAAAGGCGGAAGCAAGCTTGGTACGGAAACTGCAATCGACGTCCTATATGATGGAGAAACATTCGATCTTCTAGAATCAGAAAAAATTGATACGACAAATACACACGGCGCAGGTTGTACATATTCTGCTGCTATCACAGCAGAACTTGCAAAAGGAAAATCCGTAAAAGAAGCAGTAAAAACTGCTAAAGAATTTATCACAGCGGCTATCCGCTATTCATTCAAAATTAACGAATACGTGGGCCCAACACATCACGGTGCATATCGTAAATTCGTTGTATCAAAAGAACTTGTCTAACATATGAATAAAAATACCCACAGAGTTCTTACATTGCCTCTGTGGGTATTTTTATGGGGCTTTACATCTTCTGGTCATCTTACCTTTAAGATGCAGAACTGACCTGATTTCTTCCATTTCTTTTAGAGTAATATAATGCATCATCAGCTGCTTGAATAAATTGATTTGGTGATGACTCAAACTCTGAAATCCCTACTGAAACCGTAATTTTTATTTTTGTTCCATCTAACAATTGAAATGAATGTTTTTCAACAGCTGTACGAATTTGCTCCCCCATACAAATTCCATAAGCTATTTCCCTCTTCGGTATCAAAAGTGCAAATTCCTCTCCACCCTTTCGAAAAGTCAAATCCGGAAATGTTGAAATTTCTCTTAAAATACGCCCTACTTGTTTTAATACTTCGTCTCCTGCAGGATGTCCATACGTATCATTTACATGCTTAAAGTGATCAATATCGATAAGTAGTAAACAAAGTGAATCATTTTTCATACGTTTATTACTAATATGACGATTCATCTCTAAATCAAATTGCCTTACGTTTCCTAGACCTGTTAATGCATCTACCGTTGCGTATTGCTTCATCGTTTGAAATAACTCATTAGATTGCAATACGTAATTTGCACTAAAAAATGTGATATATCCTGTAACAATACTAGAAAATAAATATAATCCCACTATGTGGATGTCTTTAATTAACCATATATATAGCGCTGGGATTAGAATAGATAAAATATATGTATGTAACCATGCCCACTTTTCTGCTAAAGAAAGCTTCATACGCGAAATAAAGATACTACCTATCCCTATCGCAATGATTGTATAAAAAGCTACTTGAGAAGCTAATGAATAATCCATAAATAATAATCTAGTTACTAAAATCATACTAACAGCTATAGTACTCGCTATTGGTCCTCCAATTATAACGGCTAGAATGACGGCTAAGTAGCGTAAATCCAATAGGATAGTACCAACATGAACACCGAAATACATTAGTAATATACCTAATATTCCAGTAAAAACACCTACTACACATTTCTGCCAAAAAGAGAACCCTTCTTTTAATGGCTTGTCTCTTAAAAGCTGACCTCCAATAAAAATAAAGGAAAGAATAATTGTTGTGTTTACAAATAAGTCCCTTAACATAAAATAATCTCCCTACTTTTCTATCTATCCCTTTCCTTATTTTATTGTATACGAAATACCTATAATTCCCAAAGATTTTTATTTATTTTTTGCTGTTCCACGTGAAACAGCAAAAAATAAAAAAGGACGAAAATTCGTCCTTTTTGTTAACAGCAACGTGATATCTTTCCGCCTTTTGCATTAAACCTAGCTTCTTGCGCCTCAGCAAAAAATTGTTTTTGACATACAACCTCTTCTTCTGGATGATGCTTTTTCATATGCTCTACATATGTTTCATAGCTTGGTACACCAACAAGCAAACTAATAAAGTGCTTCCTTTTTCCCCATACTTGCCGCAGTCTTTTAAGCATAATAGTTCCTCGACTCACTTTCATCTCTAGAAATATATGGCGCCTCTTTTAACGGCATCGGCCTATTTCTTAATACTTGAATCCAAATTCGAATTGCAGAAATTAATACAGCGATTACAACTATCATAAAAATCCCACAAAGCGCTGCATCAATATAATCATTGAAAATAATTTGTTTCATTTGAGCGACATTTTTAGCTGGTGCTAACACTTTTCCCTCATCTAATGCTCCCTGAAACACCTTTGCATGAGATAGAAATCCTATTTTAGGGTTTTCATGAAATAGCTTTTGATAACCCGCCGTCATCGTTACAATAAGCAATCCGACAGTTGGAATAAGTGTCACCCAAACATATGCCTTTTTCCCCATTTTGAACAAAATTGTCGTTCCAAGTAATAATGCAATACCTGCTAACATTTGATTTGCAATACCGAAAAGTGGCCATAATGTATTAATTCCACCAAGCGGATCAACTACCCCTTGGTATAAGAAATAACCCCATCCTAATACACATAACGTTGTAGCTATCACATTCGCTAATGTAGAATCCGTTTTCCCAAATGGCTTATATACATGTCCTAAAATATCTTGAATCATAAATCGGCCTACACGCGTTCCAGCATCAATTGTCGTTAAAATGAATAGAGCTTCAAAGAGGATTGCAAAATGATACCAAAAGGCCATCATGGCTGTTCCACCTATTACTTGTGAGAAAATATACGCCATACCTATCGCTAACGTTGGTGCACCACCTGTGCGTGATAAAATCGTTTGCTCTCCAACGTTTACAGCGAGATCTTTTAGTTCATTTGGTGTAATAGCAAATCCCCATGAGGAAATAACTTGAGCTGCCTGCGAGACATCCGTACCGATAAGTGCTGCGGGACTATTAATCGCAAAATAAGTTCCTGGTGTTAATACACAAGCTGCAATCATCGCCATCGCGGCTACAAATGATTCCATTAACATTGCCCCATAACCAATTGGCTGTGCGTGTCCCTCTTGTTCAATCATCTTTGGTGTCGTACCTGATGAAACGAGAGCATGGAATCCAGACACCGCACCACATGCAATTGTAATAAATAAGAACGGGAATAAGTTTCCAGAGAAAACAGGACCTGTTCCATCGATAAATTTCGAAACTGCTGGCATTTGTAAATCTGGTGCTACAATTAAAATACCAATTGCTAATCCAACAATTGTTCCGACTTTTAAAAATGTGCTTAAATAATCACGTGGTGCTAAAAGCATCCAAACTGGTAAGGCCGATGCGATAAATCCATATACAATAAGCATAATAGCAATCGTTTCACCGCTAAACGTGAACATGCTTGCAAGCGTTGGATGCTCTGCTACATACTGTCCTCCAATAAGAGACAGTATAAGTAGAATAATTCCGATTACTGACCCTTCTCCAACCCGGCCAGGCCTAATGTAGCGCATGTACACTCCCATTAAAATAGCAATAGGAATCGTTGCTGCTATTGTAAACATTCCCCAAGGACTTCCGACAAGCGCCTTTACTACCACTAATGCTAATACCGCTAATAAAATAATCATAATGCCTAAAATGCCTATCATTGCAATAAGCCCTGTAACAGGACCGATCTCATCTTTAATCATTTCTCCTAAAGATTTACCATTCCGTCTCATCGAAGCAAATAAAATTACAAAATCTTGTACAGCTCCAGCGACAACTACCCCAACAATAATCCATATTGTCCCTGGTAAATATCCCATTTGCGCTGCCAAAATCGGTCCTACTAAAGGGCCTGCCCCAGCAATTGCTGCAAAATGGTGCCCAAATAATACCCACTTATTTGTCGGAACATAATCTTTTCCATCGTTTAATGTATGGGCTGGCGTTTGCCTATTATTATCTAAACCAAATACCTTTCTCGCTATAAATCTACTATAAAAGCGGTAAGCAACTGCATACACACATACCGCAGCTACTAAGAGCCACACGGCATTAATAGTTTCACCTTGTGATAAAGCTATTACACCAAAAGCACCTGCGCCTACTGCTGCAATAACTCCCCATAGTAAAATCGACTTCAATGTTTTCACATACAATCCCCCCAATACTATCGCTTAGTGGGATTGTACTAAATTTTCTGAATATTTAATTTGAATCCTCCTTATCATGAAGGATTTTTAGTTTATCATGTTAAAAAATTCGCATTACCTACTATAATTCAATCTTATTTCGAAGTCGTTTCACATAATTACGACTAACTGGAATCGGTTGCTCATCATATTTATCTAAATACAGATTATATGTGCCATTATAATAAGGTTTTAGTTCTTGTACATATGACATATTAATTAAATAACTTTTATGCACACGTAAAAAATCATATACATTTAGCTTATTTTCCAGCTCCTGAAGTGTATATGTTGAAATATATTGATTATTTGTTGTATAAATTGAAACCGTTTTGTTTTCCTTATTTTTGCTTACATATACAATATCTTCAGGGAAAATATACCGAATTCCCTCTTGACCTTCTATCGGTAGTTTTCGCAAATAACTCTTTGCTTTCTCGCTTTGCTCTTTACACATTCTATATAAAAGGAATTGCAAATCTTCCTCACGAAATGGGCGTAGTAAATAATAAAATGCTTGAAAACGAAATGCCGTAATCGACTCTTCTATATCTTCACCCATAAAAATCAATTTCGTATAACAATTTACTTCCCGTAATAAACTCGCATATTCAAAACCAGTTCCATCTAGTAATTTTGAATTCAAGAAAACAAAATCTGGTGTATGCTTTTTCATGATAAATAATGATTCTGTTCCCGTATTCGCTTCAAAACATTCTATATTCCTTATATTTTCAGTAAATTTTTCAGCTAAACTTCTTCGCTCTTCTGCTTCTTCCATGATCAGTAAAATTTTCATTTCTTCAACCACCTAATTCTTTTGTCCATATGTCTTGTTGTATACATTCGCTTTTATAAGAAACATTCCCTTTTTCTTACTATACCATTATTTATCTAAAAAAACAGAAAAAAGGAAACCACGACGGTTCCCCCTGCCCTTTTATTCCATTATTTGTATGAAGTAACACGCACTGAATGCGAAGAAATGAGTGTTACTTCCCCAAAAACACAATTGGTGCTGGCTAATAATCAGCGAGGGATAAATCCCTCACCGATTAAACTTTCACCTTATACTAATTCTCGTTGCTTCGTTTCTTGCCCAAGTACAATTACAGCAACTACGCCAATTAAAATTGATCCACAGAAAATCGTAAATATTAGTGATAGTGAAGCCTGTGAAGCAACTAAATATCCTACTAATAGCGGCCCAAGAATACCACCAATACGACCGAATGCTGCTGCCATCCCTGCACCTGTACCACGAATAACCGTTGGATACTGTTCCGGTGTATAAGCGTATAATGCACCCCAAGCACCTAAATTAAAGAAGGATAGTAACATGCCTGCTACGATTAATACCGTTAATGACTCCGCCACTCCAAACAAATAAGCACTACATGCTGTACCGATTAAATACGTAACTAAAACGAACTTACGACCAAGTCGTTCAATAAACCAAGCAGCCGTGAAATATCCTGGCAATTGAGCTAACGTCATAATAAGTACGTACTGGAAACTTTTTATTAAACTAAATCCTTTTAATACCATCACACTAGGTAACCAAAGGAACATCCCATAGTACGAAAAGACAACAGAAAACCATAGAATCCATAACATAATTGTTGCCTTACGATATTCCCCAGACCAAACTGACTTTACATTTTCGATAACAGATGGTCTTTTTTCAGCCTTTTGAAATCTCGGAGAATCCGGTAAATTCCATCTTAAATATAAAGCATATAATGCCGGAACCGCGCTCAATACCATTGCAACTTCCCAACCATATTTCGGAATAACAAAATACGAGATAAGGGCTGCAATTAGCCATCCACCTGCCCAAAAGCTTTCTAATAGCACAACTATTTTGCCACGTTCATGCGCTTCAACGCTCTCTGATACTAATGTAGACGCAACTGGAAGCTCTCCGCCAAGCCCCATACCAATTAAAAATCGTAAAACAAGGAACATCGCAAGTGTCGTCGTTAAAGCAGTTAAACCACTACCGATAGAAAATAGTAATAATGTAATAATAAAGACTGATTTCCGCCCTATTTTATCTGATAGTATTCCAAAAACGAGTGCTCCGACTGCCATACCAATCGAATTAATGCTGCCTATCCAGCCCATTTCTTGCGTACTTAATCCCCAATCTTTTTGCAGTGCTACCATTACAAATGAAAGCATTCCAACATCCATTGCATCAAATAACCATCCAAGCCCTGCTATACCAAGTAGCTTTCGCTTCGAAATTTCTTTAACCCTGCCCACAAGAAGTCCTCCTTACACAGCTGTCTTTACACATCATTTTACATGTGTGAATTGTATAAGTAAAATACTTTCGTTCAAAAAATTCTCCTTCATCATTCCCCAAAAATAAAATACTTATCACACTATTTGAGGGCAGTAAGACTCCCACCTCAAAATTCAGCTGAAACAAAAAGGTTAAATTGAAGACCAACTGCCATTAAACGTCCAATTGGTGAGGGTTAACCATCAGTGATGGATGAGCAAAACCTCACTTTATTAAAAATGACCAAATAAAAAAGTAGCGATATTCCGCTACTTTTTCGAACGCATGACTTCTTTTAAAAATTCCGCTAATACTAACTGACGACGCCAGCGCGTTGGATTACTACACAATCTATAAAACCACTCTAAGTTAATTGCTTGAATCCATTTTGGTGCACGTTTTACCTCTCCAGCCCATACATCTAAACTTCCGCCCACTCCAACAGCCATCTTCGTTTCTAAACGATGCTTATTAGTTTGGATAAAGTTCTCTTGTCTTGGGAAACCAAGCGCGACAAGTAATAAATCTGGTTTTGCTTCTTGAATACGAGAAACGATACTCTCTTCTTCTTCTTGTTTAAAGTACCCATCTTGTGTACCCACAATAGATACTGCTGAATATGTCTTCGTTAAATGATCTGCTGCAGCTTGTACAACATGCGGTTTTGCACCAAGTAAGAAAACAGATACCGGTTTATTCTCCTCTGATAACTTTGCAAATAGATTACACATTAAATCAAAACCTGCTACACGTTCCTTTACAGGTGTACCTAACATACCACTTGCTTTTACAACTCCAATACCGTCAGGTGTAATTAAATCTGTATTTAATAATGTTTTATGGAATGTTTCATCCTTTTTTGCACACATAACAATTTCAGGATTTGCTGTTACTACCTGAAAAGTATGAGTTCGCTCCAATTCTAGTTGTCCCTTCAAATATTGGATCGTTTCATCCATTGTCATTGTAGAAAAAGGAACACCTAGAATATCAACCGTTTTTACTTCCATGATTAACTATCCTCTCTATTTCAGTAAAAGTTTTTTATATGCATTATAAGTATCTTCATACAAATTCTTTAGCGAGAAATGAGTAGATGCATGAGTATATAAACGATTTCCCATCGCTTCTAATTCACCATTCAACCATTTTTCATAAGCATTTTCTAACGCGTTTGCTAACGAATCCGCATCACCAATCGGTACAATCCATCCATACGTATCATCAACTATTAACTTCTTCATATCACCTACATTTGTTGCAATAGATGTTAAGCGTTGATTAGCCGCTTCTAATAAAACAAGAGGGAAGCTTTCGCTATAAGAGGTTAACAAATTAATGTGTGCAGATGCATATAATTCTTTTGAATCTGTACGAAAACCTAGAAAAATCACCTTATCCTCTAAGCCCTTTTGTTTCACCATCTCTTTTAATTCTGCTTCTATAGGTCCATCACCAAGCAAGAGCACCTTTATATTTGGAATTTTAATTTTTTGTAACGCTTCAAATAAAATATCATGACCTTTAACAGGATGAAGACGCGCTACTTGAACAGCTGTAAATACTCCTTCATCAATGCCAAATTCACTTTTATCATAAGGTTTTGCTGGAGTATTATCATACTCGATTCCATTATAAACCGTACAAATCTTCTCTTCTGGTACACCTAGTTTTATTATATTTCTCTTAAAGTTTTCCGTAATTGCAAAAAACAAATCTACCTTCCTGAAAGAACGTAAATTTAATTTCGTAAATACCCATCCTTTTAATCCCCCCTTCATAAAATCTAAGGTTGGATCACTATGAACGGTCATTATCCATTTCGCTTTTATGCCTTTTTTCAAGAGGGAGAGGTAGAAATTCGCTCGTGCGCCATGTGTATGCACAATGTCAAATTGATTTTCATTAATAAATGATTTTATTTTTGAAAGAATTGATAGGTCGTACCGAGATGACTGAGTAAAAACATGTACTTGAATACCAAGGTTCCTCGCTTCTCTAGCAATCGCCCCTTCTTCAAATACCATTAATTCCACTTCTTTCTGTGGAAACTGAGATAAAAGTGAAATAATATGTGTTTTTCCTCCGCCCTCTTCTGCACCAGCATTTATATGTAACACTTTCATTTCCTATTTCCTCCACACTTTTTATTTTTACTTACTATAACAAAAATAAAAGCTAACATGCGCTAGCTTTTATTTTTTAATCATTCAATTTCCAAATCAACAAGTAGGTATGCGCTAATAAGGGCTAAATAAAAACTTACACCCGGTGCCATTAAAACATGACCAGCTATAAATGAAATACCTAAGGCTAAACCTATTCCGGTCATTACTAATACATATTTCACAGTGAATAATTGTTTAAATTTAGTCAATGCAAGTCTAATAATTTTAAATCCAAAGTATACAAAAGGTAGTAAAAGTAACACAAGTCCACCAATTCCAAATGAATAGAACCAATCATGGAAATCTCGTTCAATTAATTTCGGCTCACCTTTATAATTACCTGAATAACCCATACCTAATACTTTTTGAGAAAGAGGAGCTTTTTCATAGTACTCTTTATACTGCTGTTCAAATAATTCCCTGCCACTAAAAATAATAGCCTGTGTTTCCTCTTTCTGTTCTTTTTCTTTTTCAATTTCTTTCTCTTTTTCCGTCTCAATAACGTGAGGTTTATGTTCTTTCAATTCTTCTACTTGTTTCGCATTTTCTTCCTTCTTCTCATTTTGCAGCTTCTCAATTACTTGAAAATGTAGCCCCATATTTTTCATAAATGGTGAGAAAGGAGTGTATGCCATTATCCCTAGAAAAACAGTCATTGCAATCATACCATTTAATACATATGCATTTTTCTTTGCATCTTTACGTTGCATAAATGCCTGAATAAAACACATGATGAACGCAATAATCATTGTAGCAAAAATCGCTCCAAATCCAACCTTTGTACCAACGGCAAACAATGAAAAAATAATCAAAATAGAAGGAATCCAGCAATATATTTTAGACATACTAGTTGTTTTTTCAATAGAATATAAAACAACTATTGGACAAATAATCGCCAGAATTGAACCTAATTCATTCCCTGCATAAAACCATCCACGTGAACCAACCTTTAACCAACCATAACTGTTATAATCTGTTCCTGTTACAACCGAAACTACCATTACTATATTTATAATTAATGCTGCATAGGCAATATTGTTTCGCATTTTAAAATGCCTATTTTCTTTAAGTGATTTAAAGACCAAAATATAGCAAGTAAACATGATAAACGGATATAAAGATTTCGCTATAAACTTAATCTCTTCCCCTAATACGATAGGATCCTTAACCAATTTATTATTAATTAGTCCTATAGTGAAAAAAGCACCCATTCCAATTATATACAGCAAGTACTTAAGATTCCCTCTTTTCCTAGCTTGGAATACAATGTATATTCCTCCTAGGCCCATGACAAATAGACGCGCAAGAACTCCAATGGTTGTATCAATTTTTAAAACCATTATACAAAATGCCGTGAGTAAATCTAGAATTGGCTGTAACATTATAAAAATCAGTAAGAAATTTTCAAATTTACTACTTATACTGTTTTCCTTTAACATTTAAAGCCTCCATAACTATTACATAATTTCAACCTATAAAATAAACATTTTTTATTCATCTCAAATGTTTATTATAACATAACCTTATTGTTAAACTATCCGATTTATATACCAATTTTTATAATAGAAAAGGTAATAAATTTGTATTTTCAAACGCTTTCTTTCCTAATTTATTCTTTTTTTTTACACGTAAAGAAAATACATTGTTATTTCCAAAACTTTAGTGTATATTTTTTCTCTGGAACATCTTTATAAGGAAGGAATTAGAGCCATGTTATTAATCGATATATTTACGTTTCTTGGCATTATCGCCGCTGCCATTTCTGGTACATTAGTTGGTTTGAAAAAAGATTTAGATTTATTCGGTGTCCTTTGTTTAGCTGTAGCTACTGCGCTCGGCGGCGGTATTATTCGTGATATTATGATTGGTAACCTGCCTCCTGTCGCATTTGTAAAACCTATTTACTTTTTCGTAAGCGTATTATCAGCATTATTTACTTGTATGTTTTTTGAGCGCATCAATAAACTTCAAGTCGTTATTATGCTTTCTGATGCTGTTGGTTTAGGTGTATTTACAGCTATTGGTGCAAATGCAGCAATGTCACATCACGTTGACGCCTCGTTTTTAGTAGTTTCAATGGGCGTCATTACAGGTATTGGAGGCGGTATTTTGCGTGACATTTGCGCTCAAGATATCCCTTACGTATTCCGAAAAGAAATTTACGCAATCGCTTCTATCTTAGGAGCAATTAGCTTCCTAATCACACATGCAATGGGCGCGCACGTATTAGCCTTCTATGTTTGTTTATTAGTAACATTCGTTATTCGTGTCGTGACTGTAATATATAATGTACATTTCCCAGTTTTCTTTAAAACACACGCTAAGATTAATAAAGGCCATTAAGAGGATTCTACATAGAATTCTCTTAATTTATATACAATTCCATATACTGTAGAGTAATTTTATATAACAATATATAATTACATTAGAATACAAAATTGAAAACGCTTTACAAACAGGGGGAAGAATGATGCTTGGGGTTTTTAAAAAAAATAAAACAAACACCAGTATAATTGAGTTAAGTAAAGGCCAACAAATAATATTTAATGTGCCTGCTAATTCTGAACTAAAAACTCAAATGGATATGCTACATATTTCGAAGGAAGATTTACAAATTGTAAAAGTATTACAGCCGTTTATTTATGAGGAAATAGATTGGATCACTGAAAAATTCTACACCAACATCACAAAACAACCTAATTTAATTGCCGTTATTGAACGCTACAGCTCTATTCCCAAATTAAAACAAACGTTAAAGACACATATTAAAGAATTGTTTAGCGGTAATATGTATGAAGATTTTATTGAACAACGTGCTAAAATTGCAAGAAGACATGTACAAATTGGTTTACATAGAAAATGGTATACTGCAGCCTATCAAGAATTATTCCGTTCCGTCATGAAGATTTTGCAAACTAAAATTTCAACAATAGAGGATTTTTCTTATTCTATAAATGTAATAAACAAATTATTTACATTAGAACAAGAACTTGTTATTGCGGCTTATGAATCCGAATATGAAAGAATTCAAAAAGAACATGAAAAAGAAAAAGAACTGACAGCTATGACGATTACACATATTGCAACAGAACTAGCAGCAGTATCTGAAAAAACAAGTTCTTCTATTCAACAGTTAACATCTAAATCAGAAAATATTGTAGGAATTGCAAAAACAGGTACATCATTAGCCACAACATCAGAAGAAAAGGCTAATAAAGGAAAAGAACAATTAAATCTGCAAAACAAACGTATGGAAAGCATTCAAACAAATATGGAAACTATCATTACTGATACTCGTGAACTTCTCGATACTTCTAATAAAATTAACGAAATCATTGATATCGTAAAATCAATCGCTGAGCAAACAAATTTACTAGCATTAAATGCTGCTATTGAATCTGCACGTGCTGGTGAATTCGGTAAAGGTTTTTCAGTCGTAGCGGGAGAAATTCGAAAGTTATCAGAGCAAACGAAAGAATCTATCTACAACGTTACAAAGCTCGTTGAAAAAACTAATAAACAAATTATCCACGTCTCTTCCTCCGTAGAACAAATTAGCTCTCTCGTATCTGAAGGGACAGATAGTATGCATGCGACAGATCAATATTTCCAAGAAATCGTAAAAGATATGTCTAACTCTAAAGACCAGAATAAAAAAATTGAAAATGAATTAGAAGTTATTTCACAGGTAATGAAGAGTATTCAAGACGACTCCTCAAAAATGGCCTTAACAGCGGATAGTTTGCAGCTAGAACTAAACCGATAAAGCAAACAAATATAAGGGTGGAGATTCTTCATCTCTCCTTTGCATGAACTCTAATCATCCATCTACAAAAAAAGAATCCAAAATGGATTCTTTTTATTTTCTGAAAAATATTTTTTGACAGTAAACATAACTCATATAAACACCAAAGCTTTGTAAAATAAACAAGGCTGGCACAATCATATTGTAATATGCCATATGTACTTGGAAAAGTCTTAACAACACATATCCACTAATTAACAATAAGAACAACATATATCCTTCATTTTGTCTTGTCTTAATAAGGAAATGTAATAATGCTATAGCCATAAATAATGTTACCGTTATATATATAAGTTTTTCACATTTAAATAGAATAGAATTTACTCCCTCATCTGAAAACTGATTAATCACTGGTTTTAAAAGATTAAATCTCTCATCTTCAATCTCTTTTAACTTTTGATTAATGTGCTCTGATACACTTTGATTTTTCGTTATTTTTTCCTCACTTTGATTTTTCCCAATTAAAACAGATTGAACATACATCTCATTCGAAATCGTGTATTGGGACATTCCCATTGCCTTAATTCCGTAATTCACACAAAAATGAGCACTATAAAATAGAATTAGTATGCCTATCATCTTTAATAGCACTTTTTGTTTCGTTGCTGATTGAAAAAATTCAATTAACAACACATATACAGTGATAAAAATAGGAAGAAATAATCCCATTGGGAAAATCATATTGCTAAATGCAAAGAAGATTGCTGAAAACACCCACATATAAGGATGATCTAATCCTTTATATAAAAGTATGTAACAAGCAAAATAAAATAGAAATATTGCGAGCGATTCTTGTGTTAATAAGGAACTCATAAATATATTTGGGATATATAAAGCATAAAATACAGATGCAATACGACCACACTCTTCCCCAAAAATCATTGACGTAATGCGATAAATGAAGAATGCGGTCCCTGTACAAAATAAAACATTAAATAGCTGTAAAGCAAATACCGTATCACCAAATATACGAATAATAATCGATTCATAAATGATAAAAGGTAACTGAGCTACATTCCCTATGTTATTACCAATTGCAACCTGCTTTGCAGATTCATACATTGCTTTCATATCACCAATCATTGGAACATCTATAAATATAACCATACTAAGTCTCACAACTATAGATGTGCCTATAAGAAAAATAAGAAATTGTTTATCTGTAAAACGATATTGTAAAATCGATGTTACTAACAAAATAAGGATAATAAAAATTACTAATATAATTGTTAAACTCATTGTACTTCCTTCAAAAAATTGCTTACTCGTTTCAAATGCTGACCAGCAACTATAAATAAAAAATGCGAGCATCGTACCAACCATTATTTTACTGAAGAAAGATGAAAAATTTGTTTGTATATGATTCATATGTCCATTGCACCTCTATTTCCATTCATAACACAACGATTCTATCATGAATGGGCACACAGCTGATAGGGAATTTATATAACAAATATGTATTCTTCACTTTTCACTTGCAATGTAAGCGAATCCTCTTTTACACTACATTTTAGACAAAATAAATTTTCTTTCAGTTGCATGAATATACTTGCAGAAGTATTCCTCCCCCTCTATCCATACCTTTTACTCATTTGAATATCTGGTAAAATCCAATAGGAACTAATACTCCTTTTATGTCATAAAGAACATGTCACTCTGATTGAAAACGTAACCTAGGGGCTGATTATATGGAAAAGAAATTTATGAGAGAATCAAAAGCAATTAAAACAACACGTGTTTTCCCAAACGATTTGAACAATCATCAAACTTTATTCGGTGGAAAATTATTAGCGGAAATTGATAGTATTGCTTCTATTGCAGCTGCCAGACATAGCAGAAAGCATTGCGTTACAGCATCTATTGATTCTGTTAATTTTTTAACACCAATTCAACAAGCTGATTCTGTTTGTTACGAAGCGTTTGTTTGTTATACTGGTAAATCATCTATGGAAGTATTTGTGAAGGTTATCGCAGAAAGCTTATTATTAGGAGAACGTCGCATCGCTGCTACTTGCTTTATTACATTCGTAGCTCTAAAAGATGGGAAACCTTCTTCGGTTCCGCAAGTACTGCCAGAAACTGAAGAAGAACATTGGTTGCACAAAACTGGTCTAGAACGTGCAGAAGACCGAAAAAAAGGACGTCTAAAAAGTAAAGAAATGGCTGAAGTACTAACTTTAAATAAACCTTGGAGCGTATAAAAAACAATTTCCTTCTGAGCGAATATGTAGTATATATATTCGCTCATTGCTTTGTAAACAATTCAAACATCCACTACGATTTTTATAGTCACCCCTTAATATATATATCTATCTTAACTACGCATATCCATTCTTATTTTCTTTTTTATACAATTTATTTTATATTTATTTCTATACAAGCAATAGTTGATTTACAAAGTTTATGTAAGGTACACTTATACTCGTAATTAACAAATGAAGGTGATGATTTATTGCTCATATAAAAAACTATACCTTCAAAACTGTATATAAAATGTATTTCATTATACTAAAATTATTCACACTTCAAATGTATTTTATATGGAGCCAAATAATTATCTCTAATAAGGGTTCTTAATACGATATAAATGATATTTTGATTAAATCGTATTACTTTAATGAAAAGGTGAAATCATGCAAAAATCAATTGTATCTAATATCTTTTATAAAATACTGCTCAATACATTTAATATTATACTCCCAATCTTAGTTGGTCCTTACGCGTATCGAATGCTAGGAGCCAATTCAATAGGAACTGTTAACTATGCTGAAACTATTTTTAATTATTTTTTCATATTCGCAGTATTTGGTGTATATCAATACGGACTACGTGAAATGAGTTTAATAAAAAATGATAAAAGTAAAGTTTCTAAGTTATTTACAAGTCTTTATGTAATTAACTTTACGACTAGTATTTTGGCCTTACTATCCTTTTTACTCTTTAGTTACATTGGATACGGTAACGAAAACTTATTTCCTGTCCTTCTAATTTTCGGCTTCAATTTCATTTCAAATATATTTTATGTGGAGTGGTTCAATGAAGCTCATGAAAATTATGACTTCATTACAAAAAAAACAGTTGTTGTTCGACTTATCTATGTTGTACTTCTTTTCTCTCTAGTTCATGGAGTGAATGATTATAAAACATTTGCCTGCTTATTAGTACTATCAACATTCTTAAATCATTTTATTAGTTTTATATATGTGAAACGCCAAGTTAAATTTGATTTTTCTAACTTAACGATTATCCCGCATTTAAAACCTTTAGTATTAGTCGTTATTTTTTCAAATGCCAATATTTTATATACACAATTAGATCGACTTGTCTTAGGTGCATACGCAGGAAAAATTGAAGTCGCTTTCTATGTTATGGCTTTCCAAATTATGACTATCATCAATACCCTTATGTTAAGTGTTGTACAAGTCACGATTCCAAGGCTTTCGTATTTATCTGGAAACGCAGCTGAAAATGAATATGAATCTCTATTAAATAAAATTTCAAAGGTATATTTCATTACCTTATTTCCTGCGGCAATCGGTCTAATGCTCATTGCCCATAAGGCCGTCATTATTTATGGTGGAAAGGAATTCGCTCCTGCTGGTAACACCTTAATTATTTTTGCTTTTTATATGATCACAGTAGGTATTGAGTCTATTTTATCGAATCAAATTATTTATGTGAAAAAGAAAGAAAATATTTTGGTGCGCTTTTTATTTATTTGTGGATTCATCAACTTAGCGTCCAATATCGCATTAATATTTTTCGATATACTCACTCCAACAACAGCAATTTTCACAACGACTATTGCAAACATGGGGTTAATTACTCTCGAATATATGTATATAAAAAAGAAATTAAAAGTGAATTATACATTGTTTGATATTCAAAAACTTAAATACCTATTTTATTCTCTAACATTTTTACCAATAGCGTTTATTATAAACAAGTTAGTATCCGGACAAATCATACAATTCACCTTAGTAATATTAATATGCGGATTAACATACATTCTTATCTTATTTGTAACAAAAGATGAGATTCTATTAGCTCTACAAGGAAAGCTACAGGCGCGATTCAAAAAGGAGTAAATGCAACCTCTTAAAGGAGCTGTTAAAATTGAAATTTTCTTTGATTATGGCCACTTGTGGTAGACGTGATGATATTCTAGATCTACTAAAGTCACTTAAACAACAAACTTATAAAAACTTCGAACTTATTGTAGTAGATCAAAATGACATTCCAATCTCTGAGCTCTTTGAGGAATATACCAATAATTTTTCTATTAACTATATTTATACACCTATTAAAGGCCTATCTCGCGCAAGAAATATCGGCTTACAAGTAGCTGATGGCGATGTTATTGCTTTTCCAGATGATGATTGTATTTACGAAACGAATGTCTTAGAGAGCATAGTAGCAACGTTTAACTCAAATGCACATATTCAATTTATATCGACAAACACTACAAACGTTGAAAAAACAGGATCTTTAATACATGCGCCTGATAAAGATATCATTCTAAATAATAAGTATGGATTCATGGGCCCCTCTTTCGCTCTGTTTTTTACAAAACAATTTGTACAAGACGTTGGCACATTTAATGAAGATTTAGGTGTTGGATCTGGAACAATTTATGGCGCCGGTGAAGAGACTGATTTCGTACTACGAGGTATGAAAAAAAATTATATAGGTTTATTTAGAAAAAATCTTTTCGTGTACCATCCTGTAAAAGAGGATACTATAGATGAACAATCATTAAACAGAGCTATTTCTTACGCTGGTGGTTTTGGTAAAGTTATTCGTTTACATTATGGATTTCCTTACCTTGTACGTGCAGTCGTTGCCGCTACATTCCGCATGATGCAAAATATATTTAACAATAAACGTAAATTCCATGCAAATCGGGTAAGAGGCATTATCCGTGGATACTTTAAATAATTTTTATTTCCCCTAAAAAAGGTGCAATCATTTTTAATAAACTGATTGTACCTTCTATTTATCTATCTTTCTATTATAGACAAAATAGTCTTTTCTAACCCTTCACGCTACGACGTTTTTGGTACTTCTCCAATAAATCTCTCATACTTATCACCATCATATATATTTTTTTCAAAATAATGAAACATAATTTTTGAAAAAATATACATTTTGAAATGATAGCATTATACGAAAGAATTTAGTATCATGATTCAAGATACTATTTCAAGTTGGACGGAGGATATTATGAGCTTATTAACAGTCGAAAAACTAGGACATACATTTGGCGATCGTACATTATTTAAAGATGTATCTATGCGATTACTAGCGGGTGAGCACGTTGGATTAGTTGGTGCAAATGGTGTTGGTAAATCAACATTTATGAATATTATTACTGGTCAACTTATCCATGATGAGGGCCGTGTAGAATGGACACCTGGTACAAATTACGGTTACTTAGATCAACATACAATTTTAACACCCGGTCGCACAATTCGTGATGTATTAGCCGATGCATTTCTACCTCTATTTCAAAAAGAAAAAGCTTTAAATGAAGTTACAGAAAAAATGGGCACTGCTACACCAGAAGAATTAGAGGAACTTCTTGAGCAAATGGCAGAAATACAAGATGCTCTTGAAGCAGGTGGTTTCTATTTATTAGATATGAAAATTGAGGAAGCAGCTCGTGGTCTTGGAATTGATGCAATCGGTTTAGATCGTGATGTTGCTGCATTAAGTGGTGGACAACGTACAAAAGTATTACTTGCAAAGTTACTACTTGAACAACCAGAAGTATTACTATTAGACGAACCTACCAACTATCTAGACGTTGAACATATTCATTGGTTAACAAGTTATTTAAAAGAATATCCACATGCCTTCCTATTAATTTCCCATGATACGGAATTTATGAATAAATGTGTTGATGTTATTTTCCATCTAGAATTCACAAAAATGACGCGTTATACAGCGACATATGAAAAATTCCTAGAGCTAGCGGAAATCAATAAAAATCAGCATATAAACGCTTATGAAAAACAACGCGAATTTATTAAAAAGCAAGAAGACTTTATTGCGAAGAACAAAGCTCGTTATTCAACGACGGGTCGTGCAAAGAGTCGTCAAAAACAACTTGATCGCATGGAGCGTATTGATCGTCCTGAAACAGCAATTAAGCCTGAATTCTCTTTCAAAGAGTGTCGCGCAAGTAGTCGTTTCGTCTTTGAAGGTGAAGATGTAGAAATCGGATATACACATCCATTATTACCAAAATTAACGATGACAATTGAACGCGGTGAAAAAATTGCAATTGTTGGATGTAATGGTGTTGGTAAATCAACATTACTAAAAACAATTTTAGGCAAGATTAAACCATTAAGTGGTAAAACAAGCCTTGGTGATTTCCTAACGCCATCATACTTCGAACAAGAAGTAAAAGCTGATAATATAACACCGATTGATGACGTGTGGAATACATTTCCTAGCATGGACCAACATCAAATCCGTGCAATGTTAGCAAAATGTGGTTTGAAAAATGAACATATCTCTCGCCCTCTAAATCAATTAAGTGGTGGTGAACAGGCAAAGGTTCGTTTATGTAAACTAATGGGAGAAGAAAGTAACTGGCTACTATTTGATGAGCCAACAAACCACCTTGATGTTACAGCAAAAGAAGAGCTTAAGAAAGCTATGAAAGCATATAAAGGAACGATTCTACTTGTATGTCACGAACCAGACTTTTATGAAGATTGGATAACAAAAGTTTGGGACGTAGAAGAATGGTCTCAACAAAACTCTTAATTTCTTAAAACAAGCCCTATGCAGACCAAGTTAAGTTTGCATAGGGCCATTTTCATTGAAATAACTTATAAAATTCATTAAGGAGTTTAAACATATAATGCAAAATACATTTTCTCTAAAAGCCAATGCATTTTTTGTAAAGTGTTTATTACTACTATGCCTATTTATTTATGCAGCCATAACATGGTATTCCATATCCATAATCGGAAGTACTTCCGGTTCTCGTTTCCTTGCTATAGTCCCGCCCCTTATTATAGGTTTACTCCTTTTACTTATTGGTTACATTGCGAATAAATATATGTCAAAAATAGTATTTACTATTTCACTTATTACTTTAGCTTTTTCGATTCGATTGATCTGGATTCTCAATATTCCAACCCCTATCGAATCTGACTTTGCAATGATGTACTATAGCGCAGTCCAAGCCGCTAAAGGCGACTTTAGTTTTGCTCAAAATACATACTATACTTCATGGGTGTATCAACTTGGTTTTACAATGTATCAAGCTTTTATTATAAAATTATTCGGAGAATCCCCTACACTGCTGAAGATTCTAAATGTTGCATATTGTACAGGAACAACATTACTGGTTTACATGATTACTTCAAAGGTATTTAATGAATGGTCTGGACGTATTGCAGGTGTAATATACTCGCTATATATCCCAAGCATTATAATGAGCTCTGTATTAACAAATCAACACCTTGCTACCTTCTTCTTTTACCTTGGTTTTTATATATTAATTACAAAGGGATTAAGCCATAAATATATGTGGATTTTTATAGGAATCTTCCTATCTCTAGGAGATATCATCCGTCCACTCGGTGCCTTAATTTTGATTGCCGTAACTATTTATACCTTTTTACAAGGAATATTAGGAAAATCAAAACAGAGTGTTTTCCATTCTATAAAAAAACTTGTTGGTATTTTCATCATTTTTTACCTTGTACATTATATTATTAGCTACATACTTATATCCACCGGTGTTACACAATATCCGCTCTCTAATCGTGATCCGCTCTGGAAATTCACAGTAGGGTTTAATCATGACACAAAAGGCGGTTATTCTGAGGAAGATGCAGAATATATTACATCCATTGAAATTGGTGAGGAACGGACAGTCGCTGAAAAAAAACTTATTCAAGAACGCATAGCTGATCCGAAAAAAGTTTTATTTTTATTTAAAGACAAGTTCATACTTATGTGGGCCGATTACGATTCAGCTCCGATGTGGAGTTTATTTGGATTAGAAAATAAAGACAATGATATAATCACATTAAAAGACAACCTTATAAAATACGAAAGATATATTTATGTTACCACCTTGCTATTTGGTATATTGTCACTTCTTTATCTTATAATAACTAAACAAAATGAAACTCCTTATACATTATTTTTACTACTAATAATTGGTTATGTAGCTATTCATTTCTTAATCGAATATCAAACAAGATATCGTTATTTCATCGTTCCTAGCTTTACGATTATTCAAAGCTATGGATTGTATATATGTCATATCCTAATAACAAAAAGAAACTCAATACAAGGTTTAAAATAAAAAGATTATTGAACTTTATATACACAATACAGATTATCTTATCGAATAATATAAAAGTACACCAAACATGCACAATGCCATATCAGCCCTTTGAAATATTCACGTAATAACACCCTTACATGATTTACAACAATATAAGGAAGCAGTATTCGTTCATTAATAAAAAAGGTAACAATGAAAACTATCATTGTTACCTTTTTATATTGTAATACCCCATAAGTCGTAAGCGAAATTCTTTTAAATTTGGATGTTCCTCTAAATTAGATAACATCCCTTGAATGACTGGAATCCTTGGGTTTGGTAACCTCATTTCTGCCTCTAAAACATCTAGCGTAACAAGTAATTCATCACCTTCTAATTGATCAGCTAATGTACGCTTAAACACAATGATTTCTTTTAAAAAATGTTCCTTAACCTGTTCCTTAATAAGTTCTGATTTACAAAGAAACTCTCCAAGCCTTTCTTCATGTAAAACAGGTTCTTCCAAAGATTCTATGAGCCCATCTACTAAATGATCTACCCTTTTTAAAATAAAAGTTGATACATAAGACAAATCAATTTCTGGTGCTTGTAAAATAATTAATTCTAAATATCCACGGCATATCCCTTCCACCATAATTACTAAATCCAATAAATATGGAATGACCTTTTCACCATAAATAGACAATAAGCTATTTCGATAAAATGCATGGGACTCTAATTTCATCCGCATCATAAATTCTTCCACTTCTTTATTAAAAGGAATCGCATTTTCCCTTGCATGCATAATAATAAATTCCTTATGTTTCTGTATATCATTAAACTGACAGTGCAATTGTTTTTCAAATTTTTCACGCGGTAATAGTGATTCTTTTTCAATATCCATCATTTTATTTTGAATCTTGTCATAATAATATCGAAGTGTTGCTAATAAAAGCTCATCTTTCGATTTAAAATATAAATAAAAAGCTCCCTTAGATATACCACAAGCTGTCACAATTTCCTGCACTGATGTCGCATTTACACCCTTAGTCGCAAATAACTTCATAGCCATCTCTATAATTAAGCGCTCTTTTTCTTTCATGTCTTCTCTCCTACGTTTAATCTCGCATCATATTATAAACTTGAATTTGATTTTATTATACCATCTCTTTTCATTGACTACTGACCAATCAGTCAGTTATATTATGTGTTAGACTGACCAGTTGGTCAATACGATATAAAAGGAGCGCAAACATGAACAAAATCATCAATTTCTCATTAAAAAATAAGTTCGCAGTTTGGCTACTAACCATTATTGTTACCATTGCAGGGATATATTCTGGGCTTAACATGAAACTGGAAACAATTCCTGATATTACAACACCTGTTGTAACGGTAACTACGGTTTATCCTGGTGCTACACCAGAAGAAGTAGCTGACAAAGTTTCAAAACCGATGGAAGAGCAATTGCAAAATTTAAGCGGTGTAAACGTTGTTAGTTCATCATCTTTTCAAAACGCATCTTCTATTCAGGTAGAATATGATTTTGATAAAAATATGGAAAAGGCTGAAACAGAAATTAAAGAAGCTCTCACAAATGTGAAACTCCCAGAAGGTGTAAAAGACCCGAAAGTTTCACGTGTAAACTTCAATGCCTTTCCAGTTATTTCGTTAAGCGTAGCAAGTAAAAATGAATCTTTAGCTACCTTAACTGAAAATGTAGAAAAAAATGTTGTTCCCGGATTAAAAGGACTTGATGGGGTCGCATCTGTTCAAATTTCAGGCCAACAAGTAGATGAAGTACAACTTGTCTTCAAGAAAGATAAGATGAAAGAATTAAGTTTAAGTGAAGATACTGTAAAAAATGTAATTAAAGGATCGGACGTATCTTTACCACTTGGCTTATATACATTTAAAGACACGGAAAAATCAGTTGTTGTAGATGGAAATATTACAACAATGAAAGCATTAAAAGAATTAAAAATCCCGGCTATACCTTCATCACCGAGCGGTCAAGGTAGTCAAAATGCTGGAGCTGGTACACAACAAATGCCGCAAATGAATCCAGCTGCTATGAACGGGATTCCGACAGTTACATTAGACGAAATTGCTGACATTAAAGAAGTCGGAAAAGCAGAGTCTATTTCTCGAACAAATGGAAAAGAAGCAATTGGAATTCAAATTGTAAAAGCTGCTGACGCGAATACAGTTGATGTTGTAAATGCAGTGAAAGATAAAGTAAAAGAACTTGAGAAAAAATATAAAGACTTAGAGATTATTTCAACATTCGACCAAGGTGCACCTATTGAGAAATCAGTAGAAACAATGCTGAGCAAAGCCATTTTTGGTGCTATCTTTGCGATTGTTATTATTATGCTGTTCCTACGCAATATCCGAACAACATTAATCTCTGTCGTTTCCATACCACTTTCTTTATTAATTGCTGTATTAGTCATAAAACAAATGGATATTACGCTTAACATTATGACACTCGGAGCAATGACAGTCGCTATCGGGCGCGTCGTCGATGATTCAATTGTTGTTATTGAAAATATTTACCGACGTATGTCATTATCGGAAGAGAAACTGCGCGGAAAAGATTTAATTCGTGAAGCTACGAAAGAAATGTTTATCCCGATTATGTCTTCTACCATTGTAACAATTGCTGTATTTTTACCGCTTGGACTAGTAAAAGGTATGATTGGTGAAATGTTCTTACCGTTTGCCTTAACTATCGTCTTCGCTTTATTAGCATCGTTAATAGTAGCAGTTACAATCGTGCCGATGTTAGCTCACTCTTTATTTAAAAAAGAGAGCATGAGGGAAAAAGAAGTACATCATGAAGAAAAACCAAGTAAATTAGCAAACGGGTATAAACGCATACTTGCATGGGCTTTAAATCATAAAATCATCACATCAAGCATTGCTGTCCTTCTATTAGTTGGTAGTCTTGCACTTGTGCCAATTATCGGTGTAAGTTTCTTACCATCTGAAGAAGAAAAAATGATCATTACAACGTACAACCCTGAACCAGGTCAAACGTTAGAAGACGTTGAAAAAATTGCAACGAAAGCTGAGAAGCACTTCCAAGATAATAAAGACGTCAAAACAATTCAATTCTCATTAGGTGGCGAAAACCCAATGAGTCCTGGTCAATCAAATCAAGCAATGTTCTTCGTGCAATATGATAACGACACGAAAAACTTCGAAAAAGAAAAAGAGCAAGTCGTTAAAGATTTACAGAAGATGTCTGGAAAAGGCGAATGGAAAAACCAAGACTTCGGAGCGAGTGGCGGTAGTAATGAAATTAAACTATACGTTTACGGAGATAGCTCGGAAGACATTAAACCTGTCGTAAAAGATATTCAAAATATCATGAAGAAAAATAAAGACTTAAAGGATATTGACTCTAGTATTGCAAAAACGTATGCAGAATACACTTTAGTCGCAGATCAGGAAAAACTAAGTAAAATGGGTCTAACAGCTGCACAAATCGGAATGGGACTTTCTAATCAACATGATCGACCTGTTCTGACAACAATTAAAAAAGACGGTAAAGATGTCAACGTATATGTCGAAGCTGAAAAACAAAATTATGCAACAATCGATGACTTAACAAATCGTAAAATTACAACGCCACTTGGTACTGAAGTGGCTGTGAAAGATGTTATGACTGTAAAAGAAGGGGAAACTTCGAATACAGTGAAACACCGCGATGGCCGTGTTTATGCGGAAGTAAGTGCAAAACTAACATCTGATGACGTTTCAAAAGCATCTGCCGCTGTTCAAAAAGAAGTAGATAAAATGGATCTTCCTTCTGGCATAGATGTTTCTATGGGCGGTGTTACAAAAGATATTGAAGAATCATTCAAGCAACTTGGCTTAGCGATGTTAGCTGCGATTGCCATTGTATACTTCGTTCTTGTCGTTACATTTGGCGGTGCCCTTGCACCATTCGCAATTTTATTCTCGCTACCATTCACAATTATCGGAGCTCTTGTTGCCTTATTAATCTCTGGTGAAACGTTAAGTGTCTCTGCGATGATTGGTGCACTTATGTTAATCGGTATCGTTGTAACAAACGCTATCGTACTTATCGACCGCGTTATTCATAAGGAAAATGAAGGGCTATCAACACGTGAAGCCTTATTGGAAGCCGGTGCAACACGCCTTCGTCCTATTTTAATGACTGCAATTGCAACAATCGGGGCTCTTATCCCGCTTGCATTAGGATTTGAAGGTAGCGGCTTAATTTCTAAAGGACTTGGTGTAACAGTAATTGGTGGATTAACAAGTTCAACGCTATTAACACTTCTTATTGTTCCAATCGTTTATGAAGTATTAAGCAAGTTCAAAAAGAAAAAAGTAAAATAAAAAAATAACCTCGCTAATTGCGAGGTTATTTTTTATTCCCAAATACGACTAGAAAATCACCATATCCTTCTTTCTCTAATTCCTCTTTTCGGATAAATCGAAGGGCTGCGGAATTAATACAGTAACGAAGACCATTTGGTCCTGGGCCATCCGGGAATACATGGCCTAGATGTGAATCTCCCTCTTTGCTTCTCACTTCCGTACGCGTCATATTATGACTGACATCCATTTTTTCTTTCACACTTGCTGACATAACTGGCTTCGTAAAGCTAGGCCATCCACACCCGCTATCAAATTTATCTAAAGAAGTAAATAACGGTTCACCTGAGACGATATCTACATAAAGTCCTTCTTCTTTATGATTCCAATATTCATTTTGAAAGGGTGGCTCAGTTCCATTTTCCTGTGTTACATAAAATTGCATCTCATTTAGTTTTTCTTTTAAATGAGCATTATCTTTTTGCCAATGTTGTTTAATAAACGCATCCCGCCCTGACCCTTTACGGTATAACTCATAGCGGAATGTATTTTTCTTATGATATCCTTGGTGATAGTCTTCAGCTGGATAAAACGTAGCTGCTGGTAATATTTTTGTCGCAATTGGTTTTGAAAAGCGTCCACTCTTTGCAAGCTCTTCTTTTGAAGCATTTGCTTTTTTATGTTGTTCTTCATTATGATAAAAAATCACTGTTTCGTAAGACTGTCCGCGGTCGTGAAATTGCCCACCTATATCAGTCGGATCAATTTGTCTCCAATATATATTTAATAACTCCTCATACGGCATTTTATTTGCATCAAATGTAATTTGTACTGCCTCATAATGTCCAGTCGTTTCTGAACATACTTCTTTATATGTTGGACTCTCTTTATGACCACCTGTATAACCAGAAACAACCTTTATAATTTCTTCCATCTCTTCAAATGGCGAAACCATACACCAGAAGCACCCTCCAGCAAATGTAGCTAACTCTACCTTTTCATTTACAGCCATTATTTCACCCCTATTCTATCTTCTGCTTACAGTATGGCATAAAAAACATCATGTTATAAAAGAAAAAGCATCGAACATCGATGCTTTTTCTTTACTTCACCTTATTTTTTCTGGCTTCATTCTCCATTTCATCACTTGTCACATCTAAGACATCTAATAAGAAAATGAAGATTGGAATACCGATAATTAATCCCCATACACCTAAGAAGTGTTCTGAGAAGATTAATACCATAAATGTATAGAAAATCGGTAAGTTTGTTTTTTGCGACATGAACTTCGGATTTAACACGTAACTTTCAAGCGCATGAATTACTGTTACGATAATTAAAATATAAACAACGTACATAATACCGCCAATATTGTAAGCAATCATACAAAGCGGGAATAACGAAATGATAACCCCAGCTACTGGAATTAAACCAAGTAAGAAGATCATTAACGCTAAACCTAATAATTGCGGGAATCCTAATATCCATAGTGCAATAACGGATAAAACACAGTTAACAACTGCAATTAAAAATTGTGCTTCAATTACTTTTCCGAATGAACGTGCAAATTTCTTACCGAAGTACTCAATTTCAGTATAGAAAATTGCAAGTCGGCTTTCTTTAAATTTTGCAGTAAAAGCAACGATACGAGCTTTCTCCAATAAGAAAAATAAACTTAAAATTAAAGAAAGTAATACTTGAAGGCCAAATTTTCCAACATTCGTAATCGATTTATACAAAATGTCAACGCCTTGTCCTACATATTTCGAAAGTTCCATATGATTGACAGCGTTAACTGCATACTTAATTAATTCACTATCTGGTGGGTTTCTTAAAAACACGTTAAATTGATAAATCAATTGTGAAATTTGTATCGTTAATACTGGTAAATATTTGAATAATGTAATAACAATTCCACCTATTAACATTACATATAGAAATGCTATAATGAGCTTTCGATTAATGGGCATGAAGTGATCTAATTTGCGGGAAATAAACTTTTGGAATCGATCCATTAAATACGTGAGAATAAACGTAATTAAAATTAAATTCAACATACTTTGCAGCCCGTATAACACGAGAGCAAGTATTACTAATACGAGAAACCTCTGAAATCCTTTGCTTTGAAACAGGTTTTTTATTTGCATAATCGACGAGTACTCTCTCCTGTCCTATAAAGTAAAACGTTAATAAGTAGATTTTTTCTCTCTTCTCTACCTTTAATTATTTATTCATATAAAGATTTTTATAAACTTATTATAGATCTCTCTTAGCAGATCCTATAGTAGCTTACTTCTTATTTTACAATACAATGACCTAATTCAAAACGTATTCTACACAGTATTAATGAAGATTTAAGGAAACTTACATTTTTTTAAAATAGGTCTTACCAATACTGTAACATAAAAAGCAAGCTATCAGTAGAAATCTGTCCTACAAATAGCTTGCTTTTCTCATTTTTTTAAGTAAGTTTTATTAGCCAATGAATGGCATAAACATCGGTATGACAACTACAGTTACAACCCCTACTACTGTTACAGCAATACTTGCCATAGCTGCCTCTACTTCACCCATTTCAATTCCTACTGCCACTCCTAATGCGTGACCTGCTGTTCCAAGTGCTAAACCTTTTGCAATTGGATGTTTTACTCTAAATGTTTTTAAGAATAATGCTCCTAATGCGTATACAATAACCGCGTTAAAAATAACTGCAAACGATGTAATTGCTGGTATACCACCAATACTTTCAGAGATCGGTAATGCAATTGCTGTTGTTGCTGCTTGTGGTAACATTGAATTCATTACTGCTGTATCTAGACCAATTGCTTTTGCAACAATGAACACGACAATTACTGAGCAAATAGATCCAACCACGATAGCCGATAAAATTTGCCACCAATATTTTTTCAACTTATCCACTTGTTTATATAATGGAATTGCAAACGCGATTGTTGCTGGTTCTAAGAAGAAGCTAATCATTTTTCCGCCAGTATTATATTCTTCAAAAGTAAAGTTACCTACTTTTAGAAAGACAATCCCTAATACCATCGCTACGAATAATGGTGTAAATAAGAAGAATCCTTTTGAATGCTTAAATAATAATGTTCCGATTCCGTATGCGATTAATGAAACGACGATTCCGAAATATGGAGTCATTGTGCTTGCCATGTTCATTCCCTCCTAACAATATACACTAAATTGGTTACGCAACTTTTCCGTGCTTGCGTCCTTTATTTACTACTTTCAATTCTTTCGTATCTTCTATTTCTTTATCGTCTGTTCCTAAAATAAATTGTGCAAATAATCCTGTTACAGCGAGTAAAATAATTGTTGCGACAACAATTACAGTTAAAATTTGTACAAAATATTGTCCCATTACACCGAGAGAATTAATAACCGAAATACCTGATGGAACGAAAAGGAATCCGATAATACCTGTTAAAGCCGTTCCGAGTGATTCAACTTGTTCCAATTTAATAACTTTTAAACATAATAGGCTAAATAAAATAACTAATCCGATCACCGATGAAGGCATCGGAATTGGTAAATGCGTTGCAATAATATTAGAAACTAACATAATAGCTGAAAATATGAATGCTTGTGATAAGAAACTATATACTTTTTTCGTACTCATTTTGGCCACCTCTTTCGATTTGGTACCTTTATTGTATAAGATAAAAACAAAACTGTAAGCGTTTACATAATAGAACGTCAAATATACAAAATTAGTTACAAAAATAGGCAGACGAAATACAAAAAGCTACTTCTTAAATACGAAGTAGCTTTTTGAGTTCTTTTGCATATGTACGGCTAACAGGTACTTTTGATCCTTCTTTCATAATTAAATTATATGTAGAATTGAACCATGGTTGTATTTCCGTAATATGATTAATATTTGCAATAAAACTGCGATGGACACGCATAAAACTTGCTTGCGGCAACTTCTTTTCCAAAATGACAAGTGTATCATGTGTTACATACGTTTCTCTCATCGTTTTTACTGTCACTTTTCCGTCCACAAGTCCTACATATATAATATCTTCAATATTCACGAGTACAATCGATTCTTCAATTGGTAATGCTAATTTATGCATCTCGGTCGTTACGTCTACACTCTTTACTTCTTGTTTTGTTTCTAATTTTATTTGTTTTTGCTTTTTATATTTCTTTAATGTCTGTACGATACGTTCTTCATCAAATGGCTTTAAAATGTAGTCTAACGCATCTACTTCAAATGCTTGCAATGCATATTGATCATAGGCAGTAGCAAACACAATTGCAGGGGGATTTTTCATCTTCTTTAATATATTTGCAATTTCAAATCCGTTATCATCAGATAGCTGAATGTCTAGGAAAACAATATCTGGTTTGTTTTTCATTAATTCCTCTAATGCATCCTCTACACAATCCGCCTCACCAATTATCTCTACTTCTTTCGTTTGCTCTAATAAATATTTCAATTCATCACGCGCTAACATTTCATCATCAACTACTAATACTTTTAACACTCCGTTTTTCCTCCCCTACTTTTTTCGGAATTACAAAGAGGAACTTTGTCCCTTGCTCTAATTCACTTTCAATTTGAAGCATTGTCTCTTTCCCAAATAACCCGATAAGTCGTTCATTAATATTATATAAAGCTGTTCCAGTCCCTTTCTTTGATGGAACTACCATTTTTCCTAATTGTCCTAGACGTTCACTCTCGATTCCTTGTCCATTATCTTGGACTTCAAAATGCACCATCCCCTCTTTTTCAAACACATGTACTTCAACTTCGCACACCGGCTGCTTTTTCGGAAAAGCATGGCGCAATGCATTTTCAACTAATAGCTGCAGTACAAATGGTGGAACTAAGGTCGTCTTTAACTCTTCCTCAATGTACATCTTCACTTCATACTTATTCGGAAACCTCGCTTGTTCTAACGATAAATATGCATGTACATGATTTAACTCTTGTTCTAATGGAATAAGCAATTGGCGTGCCCCTTGCAAATTACAACGAAAATAAACGCTAAGCTGCAATAATAATTTTCTCGCTTTTTCTACATCTGTTCGGCATAAAGCCGATACAGTATTAATTGCATTAAATAAAAAATGCGGATTGATTTGTGCTTGTAACGCTTTTATTTCGGCATCTTGCAATAACTTACTTTGTAACTCTGCTTCACCTAACTCAAGTTGTGTAGAGAATATTTTTGCTAACCCTTCTGCTAATTCCTCTTCCACACGACTTAACTGGCTAGAATTTTTAAAATATAATTTTAATGTCCCAATTGTATTTCCATGTGAAGTTAGTGGAATAACGATTGCCGCCTGCAAAGGGCAGCCTTCATGTTGACAATTAATAACCTCACGCGATTTCGCTTTCATTATTTTTCCTGTGTTCAACACTTCTTTCGATAAACCAGTTATTAAACTATGTGAAGGAATATGGTGATCTGATGCTAATCCAACGTGAGCTAATATTTTCTCTGTATCTGTTAAGGATACCGCATCTGTTCCCGTAAAGCGGTGAATAATTTGTGCCACATGTTTACAAGAATCCTCTGTTAATCCGCGGCGAAAATATGGTAATGTTTTGTCAGCAATTCGTAATACTTTATGCGTTTGTAAAGCTTTCGCATTTTCTTCCTGGCGCAAAATAGCTTGTATCATAGAAAGTAAAATAAAACTTCCGAAACTATTTACAAGTATCATTGGTATCGCAATTGTTTTCACGATACTAATTCCATCCTCTACGATTAATAGGATCATAATCATCTCTAAAGAAACGATAAACACACTTAAAATCGCTGAAAATTTAGGCGTAATTGCACGATTATATTTTTTAAAAATGTATCCAATATACCCCGTTATAACACCTGCTAAAATTGATGAAATTGCACAGCTTAGCGCTGTCGTCCCGCCAAGCATATAACGGTGAATGCCAGCAATCGATCCCACTCCAATGCCGACGATAGGACCACCAAGCAATCCACTAATTCCAACACCCATAATACGTGTATTCGCAATTGTACTAGATGACGAAACACCTTGTAGCCAATTTTCTTTCATAATTGTATTCCCGGCAATTTCAATTCCTGTGTAATTGCTTACAATTGTAAACACTGAAAAAATACAAATAAGCTTAAGCTTATCTACATATCCATCTTGTCTATGAAGAAGGCGCCTGAACGTTTTAATATGAGAAAGTAAAAATCCTAAAATAACAATAAGTCCGACACGTTCAATCATCATAAGTACTAAATTTAGCATCTGTGATTCATTCCTTTTTATATGAGTTAGTTTTATTATGGGAAAATAATGAAGTGGGCGTCAAGGAGAATGAAGTATCTTTTGAAATATTTTACACATAACTATCCCCTCTTTATTTGACAATCTAATAGAAGAGTGCTAAAAATAAAGTAATATAATACAGTCCTTTAACCCAACCCCGTGAGGTTGAGAAGGAAGTCGGAATATACTATACGTATGGTCTTTTTTAGGGATACGTATGCTTTTTTGGCCTTCTCATCATATCAGGTGAGAAGGCCTTTTGTTATTCTTCCATAGCGACTGTAGAAGAAAATAAGGAGGAGTAATGATGAACGTTACTACTGATGTACAATCAACAACAGAGGAAACGAAGGAGAAAAGATATAAAACATTGTTTGGTTCTGCGCTAGGATATGCAGCAGAAGGTTTAGATATGTTGCTCTTATCTTTCGTACTCGTCTACATTTTAAAAGAATTTCATTTGAGCCCTGTTGAAGGTGGAAACTTAACATTAGCTACCACAATAGGAATGCTAATCGGGTCTTATTTATTCGGATTTATTGCTGATTTATTTGGGCGTATCCGTACGATGGCCTTCACAATCTTACTATTTTCACTCGCAACAGCACTTATTTATTTCGCAACAGATTATTGGCAATTATTAATTCTTCGCTTTTTAGTTGGAATGGGAGTTGGTGGTGAATTCGGGATTGGAATGGCCATCGTAACTGAAACATGGTCTAAAGAAATGCGCGCTAAGGCGACATCCGTTGTTGCACTTGGATGGCAATTTGGCGTACTAGTCGCTTCACTCCTTCCAGCATTTATCGTCCCGCATTTCGGATGGAGAGCTGTTTTCTTATTTGGACTCATTCCCGCTCTACTAGCTGTTTACGTCCGCAAAAGTTTAAGTGAACCGAAAATATGGGAACAAAAACAACGATACAAAAAAGAATTGTTACAAAAAGAAGCTGAAGGTCATTTAACAACCGCTGAGGCAGAACAACTAAAGCAAATGAAAAAATTCCCACTTCGAAAGTTATTTGCCAATAAAAAAGTAACGATAACAACAATCGGTCTTATTATTATGTCATTCATCCAGAACTTCGGATATTATGGAATTTTCACATGGATGCCAACTATTTTAGCGAATAAATATAACTACACATTAGCAAAAGCGAGCGGTTGGATGTTCATCTCTACAATCGGCATGCTAATTGGAATTGCAACTTTTGGTATTCTAGCCGATAAAATTGGCCGCCGTAAAACTTTTACAATCTATTATGTCGGTGGTACTATATATTGTCTCATTTACTTCTTCTTATTCACAGACTCAACATCATTGTTATGGGGAAGTGCACTGCTTGGATTCTTTGCCAATGGCATGATGGGGGGATTCGGAGCAGTTTTAGCTGAAAACTACCCTGCTGAAGCTCGCTCGACAGCAGAGAACTTTATTTTCGGTACAGGACGTGGGTTAGCTGGATTTGGACCTGTTATTATCGGCTTACTTGCTGCAGGTGGTAATTTAATGGGAGCACTATCTCTCATCTTCATTATTTATCCAATTGGTTTAGTTACAATGCTATTATGTGTCCCAGAGACGAAAGATAAAGTATTAGAATAGATTGAAACTGTACAGGGTACTATCTCCTTCGAGAAAAGTAGTTAAATAAATAGTAAAGAGGAAGCATTTCATTTGAGATGCTTCCTCTTTTTATATAAATACAATTATTTATTTTGATTTACTAGCTTTTTGGAACAAGAAGGAAGTTTTCTCTTCTTCTTTTACAATACCTTGTTTTAAGGCTAATTCCCCTGCAACTTTAGGCGCTAGCCATAGCATTGGGAATAACAGAATGGATACTGGAACAGCCGTCACTACAATGAAGGATTGTAAGGCGTTAATACTTCCCTCACCCATGTATAAAAGAATCGCTGCAACTGCACCCATAATAAGCGACCAAAAAACTCGCAAGCTAATTCTAGGATCTCCATCTCCAGTCACTGCCATTGAAATCGAATAAGCCATTGAATCTCCTGTTGTTACTACAAATAAAATTGTTAATAAAAGAAATGCAGGTCCAATAATATTAGATAGTGGCAGTTGCTCTGTAATTGCAATCATAGCCGCTGGCATACCAGATTCACTTAATGCCACCGAGATAGAACCAGGATTCATTAACTCATAAAACACACCTGATCCCCCTAGTATAGTAAACCAAAACGTTGTAATAATAGGTGCAATAATTCCAATTGCAACGATGATTTCTCGGATTGTTCTTCCTCTTGAAATTCGGCTCACTAAAATTGCCATCATCGGTCCGTATCCAATAAACCATCCCCAGAAAAAGATTGTCCACGATCCTAACCAAGCCGTATCACCACGATATGTGCTCATTGGAATAAATTCATTTATATAAAATCCAAACGAAGAAACAAATGAATCAATAATAAATCCACCTGGTCCAAACAGTAATACGAATACCATTAATAAAACTGCTAACCTAACATTTAAATTACTTATAATTTGAATCCCTTTATCAATTCCCGTTACCGCAGATATAGTAGAAACAGCTACTACACAAACAATAATGGCTAATTGAGTAGTAAACACATCAGGAATGTTAAACAATGCTTGTAACCCATAACTTGCTTGTAGTCCTAAAAATCCGATTGGACCAATCGTCCCTGCAGCTACCGCAATAATGGCAAACACATCGATCATTGTTCCAAGCCAACTCTTTCGCAATCTCTCCCCAAAGATAGGATATAAAAGCGTTCGAGGTTTTAACGGCATATCTTTATGATAATGCCCGTACATCATAACTACCGCACTAATTGTACCTAAAATCGTCCAAGCCAGGAAACCCCAGTGCATATAACTTTGTGCTAAAGCAGGCATTACCGCTTCTTTCGTCCCAGCCGTTATACCTTCATGTATTGGTGGCACCGTCATCAAATGGTACATCGGCTCTGCTGCTGCCCAAAAAACGCCACCTCCAGCAAGTAATGTAGACATAATAATAGCGAGCCATTTTGTCGTACTAATCTCAGGTTTTTCTAGCCCCCCAAGTTTAACTCTCCCATATTTTGAAAACGCCATACACATTGCAACAACAAATGTACCAATTAATAAAACCTGCCAAAAGGCACCAAAATATTTAATTGAAGCTGCAAAACTGCTATTAATGGCTCCCTCTACGTAACTTTTATTTAAAATAACTGCAATTACAAATAATAAAAGTGAGCCACCACTAATAAGAAATACAGGCCAATCCGTTTTTCGACTCTTCATCCTCATTTACACTTCCTCCTTCCTCAGCAATCTAAAAAAACAACTTTATTATGTTTTCTTGTTTACACCCAAAACACAATGATTATATAAGCATAATAATTCATCAATTTCCTACACACTTATGTTGTCCCTAAAAATATGCTAAATCCCTTATTTAAAAGGAAATTTCTATTCCTATTACATAAAAAAGCAAAACAAAAGACCTTATATTTCTATAAGGTCTTCGAAACAGAAATTTGATTATAACATAAGGAACTCCTTGGTTCAAAAAGCCCTTTCCAAAAATAACCGAGAGTAAAGGCTTCCATTTGCTACGTAACAGTAATTAAAAAAAATTATACTAGCTATTATTTATGAAAGAAATTCGGCTTCAAAATTTCATTTGGATACGGTTTATGATAAATATGAGTGGTAGCTGGCGACAACGGTGGAATGAGCCACACCCAATTACCTGTTACAACCCGTCCACATGCCGCTTCCTGCTTCTCAAATTGTTGAAATTGTTGTGCAGCAGTATGATGGTCAACAATACTAACTCCTTGTTTTTTAAAGGAATGTAACACAGCTACGTTTAATTCAATTAACGCCTTATCTTTCCATAACGTACCGTTTCTCGATGTATCGAGCTTCATCATCTCCGCAACAGCCGGCAGTAAATTATAACGATCATGATCCGCTAAGTTACGCGCCCCAATCTCCGTCCCCATATACCATCCATTGAACGGGGCAGCTGTATAGGAAATACCGCCAATTTCTAAGCGCATATCTGAAATCATTGGAACCCCATACCATTTTGCTCCTAAAGATGAGATTGGGTACTCTGGATGTTCAATTGGTACCTCTTTCACTTCTTTTTTAGGAATTTCTTTATATACAGGTTCTTTTCCATCGACAGAAAAAACAAGTGGCAATACATCGAAATTCGTACCTTCTCCTTGCCAACCAAGTTCCTGGCAAAAATCTGTAAACGCAGTGGAATGAGAGTCACCAATCACTCCCATTTCTGTTTTATATCCTGCATACCGAATCAATTGGTGATTATAAATTCGTATATTATTTTCTTCACCTTGATATTGCTTAAAAATTGTAATTGTCGGTTTAACTTTCCCATCGTTCGTTGCATATTTAATATGATGAATTAATGCATTGTATACACCTTCCTCATCATTTACTTCACGTGCATCTAATATGTGCATCTTACTCCAAAATAGTCTTCCAATACATCGATTACTATTGCGCCATGCCATTCGTGATCCATGAACAAGTTCTTCAAATGTATGCTCATACATCCCCGTCTTCTCTATCTCAACTTGAATTTCTTTTACTCTCTCTTCTATGAATTGTTCTTTATTAAGCTCTTTATAGCAAACCGTAATAAAATGACTCGCTTCCTCTATTAATTGTTTCGTTTTACTCATAAACGATCTCCTTCTATTTCAACAAAACGTTACTACTTTACAGTATAAGCAAAAAGAATGAGAGTCACAAATGAAAGTCGAAGTGTTACTTTTATTGTAATATTTTTCAGAAAATTAAAGAGATTACTATTGACTTGTATAAAAAATAGGTGTATTTTTGACTCAGGTAAATTATTTTTACCTAGACCAACTTTTTAATAAGAAAGGAGGGAATGTTATGTCTTCATTTCAATTGCCAGAGCTTTCATATGACTATGATGAACTAGAGCCATATATCGATAGCAACACGCTTTCTATTCATCATGGAAAGCACCACGCGACATACGTAAATAACTTGAATGCCGCTTTAGAAAACTATACGGAATTACATAATAAATCTTTAGAAGAGTTACTATGTAATTTAGAAACTTTACCAAAAGAAATTGTTACAGCTGTCAGAAATAACGGTGGTGGACATTATTGTCATAGTCTTTTTTGGGAATTAATGAGCCCGCGAGGTGGCGGTGAGCCTAATGGAGACGTTGCAAAAGTAATTGATTATTATTTCAATACCTTTGACAACTTAAAAGATCAACTTTCCAAAGCAGCTATTAGTCGTTTTGGAAGTGGCTATGGATGGCTTGTTCTGGACGGTGAGGAACTTTCCGTTATGAGTACACCCAATCAAGATACACCTTTGCAAGAAGGTAAAGTTCCATTACTCGTCATCGATGTATGGGAACACGCCTATTATTTAAAGTATCAAAATCGGCGTCCAGAATTTGTTGCCAACTGGTGGCATACGGTGAACTGGGACCGGGTAAATGAAAAGTACTTACAAGCAATTCAATCACAAACACATTAGTCGTGCGTATAAGGTAAATTTGGTAATGTAAAATTAGTATTGTCGAAATCCTCCAGAATCCCCCGGATTGCCACCGGGGGATTTATGATTATTTCATTGCATGTATGTAATAACGTAATACTTGTTCTATTTCTATTTTCAATTCTCGGAACGGGAATCCTAATTCACTAGCTTTTCCATTATGTAATGTACAATTAATCACTTCATTATAAGGCGCTACATTATCTCCTACTTCTTGAACGAGTGCTTTTATTCCCGTATTTTCTTCTATGAAATGAATAACTTCTCGAGTAGAAACTACCCCATTGCTACAAGCATTAATTGGCCCTTCTATGTCCTTCATCCCGCACCAAGCTAAAAATTCTCCTGCTTCTTTTTCATGTATAAATGACAACTCTCCATCTAGATCATTCACGGCGACAGGTTCTTGCCTCACAATATGTTCAACGTAAAATTGTAACCTTTTCGTATAATCGTTTTCTCCAATAACAACCGGAAAACGTACTGCAACAACTGGGAATGTTGCTTGTTGAAATGAAACCGCTTCGGCTACTCTCTTTCCTTCACTATAAGTAAAATCCTTCCTACCACCATACGTAATAGCATACTCGTACGGATTAAAGTTCTCTTCTAACAAGCCTATCGCTGGCTCGTAAACAGCCATTGAAGATGTCATAATGTATTTCTTCGTTTTTCCTTGTAACACTTCACATATTATCTTTGCCGCATTCGAGCTATAGCATAAATTATCGTATACGATATCATAACTTTTATCTTCTAGACGCTCAGCTAGTTGTTTTTCGTCTTCTCTATCTACAATCAATCTGTTTACTACACTTCCAAAAGAATCTTCAGTAATGCCTCTCGTCGCAATTGTTACATCGTGTCCAGCTTGCAAAAGTGCTTCTACTAAATGTTTACCAAAAAATCTTGTTCCCCCTAGCACCAATACTTTTTTCAAATTCATCATCCCCATTTTGATAAATTGTAAAATACTACCTCTCTATTATAAATGCTAATATAGAAAAAGCATGGAATTCGTTTACATGATTCCATGCTTCATATACGAATCCCTCTCCCCATACTCCCATAAAATAAAAGAGTGAAGGCAACGTCAATGTTACCCATGATTGTACGAAGGCAATTCTTCCAAGGTATTGATTGATATTCTTCTTTTGTGTATTTAATACAAAGAATAAATACCAAAGTAATGCCCACATAAACCACGTTAATGCATTAACAACATCGTGAAATTGAACAAATGAAACAACCATATAGAATAAAGCAATAATTGCTACCCAAATACAAAACCAACCTAAACCGCTACTATCCATTCCTTTTATAAAGGTAACACCTACATATAAATAGGTTAATCCAAATAAGAAAGTAGCTGCATATGAATACACTGTCCAATTGCTTTGGTCAGAAATCATGATCAAATAGAACGGAATAATAATTTGTAGTGCACCCACAAATAAATTAAAAACACCCGCACTTTTCATCTCTGCTTTCCCTAATATAACAAGACTATTTAAAAATAAAGCTGCACCCGAAAGTAATAATCCTACATACCCCATATATCCTCATGTGAAAACCTTATATTTTCACACTGTACCCTCCCCGTCTTGTAAAAATTATATTATTCCTTATTCTCCTTCTTACTTACAACTACATACAAAGTTTTTTCGAAAATAAGTCAGACTTCCTACCTTAAAAAACGATAGAAAAACCCTTTTCATACAGTAATGATGTCAATCAAAATATATCACGCAATAAAAACGCTTTCAATAATACGTAATTCAAGCAAATAGCCAATAAGATTATTTGATTATAAACGCACTTTAACAATGATACAAGTATTGGAGTACTTTTCAATAGAACCGGTTGCTATTCAAATGCTATGGTCAGTAATATTTTATTACATTCTCTTTCCTAAGTTGAACATATTACTGACCCCAAGCAACATAATAAAGAATACAATTTATTATATACATAAAATATCCTACAAATTAATAAGAGAATGCTTTACTAACTACCTTAAATCATTTGATAGCCGTTTTTATTATTTACCTGCCATCTCCAAGAATCTAAGCACATCTCTTCTAACCCATATTCCGCTTCCCACCCTAATTCTCGTTTCGCTTTAGATACATCAGCAAAACATACCGCTACATCACCAGGACGACGCCCGATAATTTTATAAGGTATTTTTTTGCCCGAAACCTTCTCAAAAGCATTAACCATCTCCAATACACTATACCCTTTCCCTGTACCAAGGTTATATGCATCTATTCCTGTAGTTTCAAGCACTTTCTCAAGTGCCTTTACATGTCCTTTTGCAAGGTCAACAACGTGAATATAATCACGAACACCTGTCCCGTCTTTTGTTGGATAGTCATTTCCAAATATATTTAATTCCTTTAACTTCCCTACCGCTACTTGTGTTACATATGGCATTAAATTATTCGGAATCCCATTTGGATCTTCTCCAATACGACCACTTTGATGCGCCCCAAATGGGTTGAAATAACGAAGTAACGCGATACTCCATTCACCATCAGCTTTTGCAACATCACGCATAATTTGCTCTATCATTAACTTTGTTTGCCCATATGGATTTGTCACGCTTAATGGAAATTCTTCCGTAATTGGTGATGTTTTTGGAATTCCATATACAGTTGCAGACGAACTAAAAATAAATTTTTTCACATGATGTTTTTGCATTACATCACATAATATAATCGTACTTATAATATTATTATAATAATATGTAAGCGGAATTGTAGTAGATTCCCCAACTGCTTTGAAGCCAGCAAAATGAATAACTGCTTCAATGTTATTTTCCAAAAAAATCTCATTCATTTTTTCACGATTTAAAACACTTTCATTATAAAATTTAAATTGTTTCCCTGTTATTTCTTTTACTCGGTTTAAAGACTCTATTGAACTATTTGAAAGATTATCTACGACTATAATTTTATAATTATTATTTAATAATTCTATACACGTATGACTACCAATATATCCTGCTCCACCCGTTATAAGTATCGCCATATATATAGTCCCCCACTTATCATCAATTATAAAATTTTATAATCTCAATACACATCTATCCTATCATATTCCAAGATATAAATTCTAAATATTTTAAATTTTCTTTTATATAAAAAAGCTACATAACCTTTAAGTTATGTAGCTCTTCAACATCTATATTTTTCTATATCATTTTTTATTACCCAAAAATTTTAGTAAAAGCTATCCAAACGTTCTGATTTGTTAAATTACGTAACAATATACACTTAAAAAGTGTGCCAGGCTTCCTAATAATACGAAAACATGAAAAATTTCATGGTGCCCCATATATTTAAACTCCAACCATTTTGGCTTAGCACCGTAAATAAACCCACCAATTGTATAAAAAATACCTCCAAGTACTAAGAAAAGGATACCTCCTGTACTTAAATTCTCAGCTAGCGGTGCAAAGAATAGAACAATTAACCAACCCATCAGAAGATAAATTCCTGTCGATAACCACCTTGGGCAATTAAACCAAAACATTTTAAAAACAATACCACAAATCGCAGTTGCATAAACTAAACAAAATAGTAGTACACCATTTGCCGAACTTAATGTAATTAAGCAAAAGGGTGCATATGTACCTGCAATTAATATAAAAATCATAGAATGATCTAACTTCCTAAAGAAATAAATAACACGTTCACTGGCTACAACACTATGATACACAGCTGATGCCATATAAAGGACCATCATCCCAATACCGAATAAAATAACAGCTGTAATTGCAGCAAAAGATGGCATCTTAACAGAAACTTTCACAAGCATAGCTAATAATGCAATAAATGCTAATACAGCTCCTCCTAAGTGAGTAAATGCATTAACCGGTTCTCTTACATAAGCATTCATATAAACACCCCTCATATAATTACATGTAGTTTTTATAACTACGTGTAATTATATACATATTATTTATACTAGTCAACATTTACAATTCACTTGTTTCGTAATACCATATTTAAAGATATACTAAACATTCAGTTCCACTAAGTTATAAAAGTGAGGGGTTTTACGTGGAAAATATAAATAAATTACTTGAATCATTACATTTAGAAAAAAATATTAAACTTGAGGATATCCCAAATGTCGACTTATATGTAGACCAAGTTGTTCAACTATTTGAGAATACTTATGCGGATTCAACAAGAACTGATGATGAAAAAGTATTAACAAAAACAATGATTAACAATTACGCAAAAGGGAAACTATTCATCCCTATTAAAAATAAAAAGTATTCAAAAGAGCATATGATTCTAATTAGCTTGATTTACCAATTAAAAGGAGCCCTTTCCATTAATGACATAAAAAGCTCCTTAGAAAATATAAATGTACCTTTACTAAACGATGATACATTCGAATTAAATACTCTCTATAAAGATTATCTTGCTCTTACTGAAACCAATGTGGAAACCTTTAAACAGGACGTAAATAACCGTATTAGGGAAGTAAATGAGATTTCCTCCTTAGAAGATCAAAAGCTAGAAAAGTTTTTATTACTAACATCCTTCGTGACGATGAGTAATATGTACAGACGATTGGCAGAGAAGTTAGTGGACGATTTAAAAGAATCGTAAATAAAAAAACTATCCACCTGTTACAGTGGATAGTTTTTTTATTTACTTAATTGCTTCATGGACTTTTAATTGTTTCCCTTTAATCGTTGTAGTTTTCATGGTCTTTAAAACAATTGGTCCTTTTCCATTTAATATTTCAACGTAAGAAACATTGTCCTGTATCGTAATAATTCCTATATCTTCTGCTGTAACACCTTTAATTTTAGCAATTGTGCCGACAAAATCTACCGCTCTAATTTTCTTTTTCTTCCCACCATTAAAGTACAGCTTCATAATCCCTTTGTTTAAGTCTGCACTTTTATCTTTCTTTATAATTGGTTTAGCATGTATTTTTTCCTCAAATACTGCCTTCCCTTTCATAACCTCTTCTTTTGAAGGTGCATATGCCTTTGGAATTTCAAAGCCGATGTACGCCTCAATTTCTTCTAAAAATCTATCTTCATACGGAGTTATGAATGTAATAGCTTTTCCTTTATTGCCAGCTCGTCCCGTTCTTCCCGTACGATGTACATAACTTTCTTTTTCTAACGGAATATCATAGTTAATAACATGTGTAATATTATCAATATCAATTCCTCTAGCAGCTACGTCTGTCGCTACTAAATAACGGAACTTTCCTTTTCTAAAATCGTCCATAACTTCAAAACGATCTTCTTGCACCATACCACCATGTATTTTGTCACAAGGATAGTTAACACGGTTTAACTGTCTAAATACGTGATCTACATTTTCTTGTGTACGGCAAAAAATAATACAACTATCTGGATTCTCAATTGTTGTTACATCTTTAAGAAGTGAAAGCTTCTCCTCTTCTCTCGTCTCAAAAAGTGTATGTTCAATTTTGTCTGTGGTAATCCCGGCAGCCTTAATTTCAATATGCGTTGGCGAATCCATATACGTACGGGATAACTTTTCAACATCTTCTGGAAGTGTTGCCGAAAATAGCATTGTCATTCGCTTTGTAGGTAATTCATCAATAATTGCCTCTACTTGATCAATAAAGCCCATATTTAGCATTTCATCTGCTTCATCAATGACTAAATACTTCAGACATTCTAAAGAAAGGGTACCTTTTTCAATATGATCTAACACACGGCCAGGAGTCCCCACTACGATATGTGTCTTTTGTTTTAACTCTAATTTTTGACGTGCAAATGGAGACTTACCATAAACGGCCGCAGCCTTAATTCTTTTGAAGCGGCCTATATTCGTAATATCTTCTTTCACTTGAACAGCAAGTTCTCTCGTTGGCGTCAAAACTAATGCTTGTGGCTTATTCTCTTCCCATTCCACCATTTCACAAAGTGGAATACCGAATGAAGCTGTTTTTCCACTTCCAGTTTGCGATTTTACAACAAGATCCTTCTTTTTCAATGCAACTGGAATAACCTCTCCTTGCACTTCTGTTGGATTTTCGTAGCCTAAACCAGTAAGTGCTCTTACAATTTCTTTACTTAATGCATAATTGGTAAAGCTTTTTTTATTCATATATTAACCTCATTTTATTCTGTATTATTTTCTTCTTTATCGTTTCCTACCACTGAATTATCATGTAGATACTATCACCTTATTCATTATACTTGAAAGCTCACATAAAAAGGCAAATCGTGCAAGATTCATCTTTTTATATAGGAATAAACAAAAGGTTTCTTTATTCCGAAAAAATTTTTAGAAATATTATTTCAGAATAAAAATAACCTCCGTCATTCCATCTAATGTTCAACTAAATGATAATGCCTTTTCTTTTTAATGTTTGCCTTCAATAAAATAGTTGTTATCACTGACAACACTCCTATCTAGGTTCTAATAAACGAACAATAAGGATAGAAAAATGTTTTAAATTCGCTTTTAACACTATTCCATCATATATATACTCTGTTTTTAAAAAAAATGTTAAGAAATACTTTGACTTCTTCATAAAAATGATGTAAATTATCCTATGGACGAACATTTTTAATTAATAGAAATAAAATATTCGTATTTTAGGGGTGTAAATGATGGAAAACGTATTCGACTATGAAGATATTCAATTAATTCCTGCAAAATGTATTGTGAACAGCCGCTCTGAATGTGATACAACTGTCACTTTAGGTAAACATAAATTTAAATTACCTGTCGTACCTGCAAATATGCAAACGATTATTGATGAAAGAATTGCAACTTATTTAGCTGAAAACAATTACTTCTATATCATGCATCGTTTCCAGCCAGAGAAACGTATCTCATTTATTAGAGATATGCAATCACGTGGATTAATCGCTTCTATTAGCGTTGGTGTAAAAGAGGACGAATATGAATTCGTACAACAATTAGCTGCTGAGCAACTTACACCTGAATACATCACGATTGATATTGCACACGGACATTCTAATGCTGTAATCAACATGATTCAACATATTAAAAAGCATTTACCAGAAAGCTTCGTTATCGCTGGAAACGTTGGAACTCCAGAAGCGGTAAGAGAATTAGAAAACGCTGGTGCTGACGCAACAAAAGTCGGTATTGGACCTGGTAAAGTTTGTATTACTAAAATTAAAACCGGCTTTGGAACTGGCGGTTGGCAACTAGCTGCACTTCGCTGGTGTGCAAAAGCTGCAAGTAAGCCAATTATCGCTGACGGTGGTATTCGTACACACGGCGACGTAGCTAAATCTATTCGATTTGGGGCGACTATGGTTATGATCGGTTCTCTATTCGCTGGCCATGAAGAGTCTCCAGGGGAAACAATCGAAAAAGACGGCAAACTTTATAAAGAGTACTTCGGTTCAGCTTCTGAATTCCAAAAAGGTGAGAAGAAAAACGTTGAAGGTAAGAAAATGTTCGTTGAGCATAAAGGTTCTTTAGAAGATACTTTAATCGAAATGGAACAAGATCTTCAATCTTCTATCTCTTACGCTGGTGGAACAAAATTAGATTCAATTCGTACTGTAGATTATGTAGTCGTGAAAAACTCTATTTTCAACGGGGATAAAGTATATTAATTTTTAAATTTAACTCGAAGGACAAGCATTTTTATGCTTGTCCTTCTTTTTCATATATAGAAATGTAAAATATTTTCATTTTACTGAATTTTCTAGTATCATGTTTTTAGATACTTATAATAAGGGGGATATAACAAATGAAAAATGTAATTGAGAAACGCCATATTCGTGCAGAAGTCCCTACTGAACTAACATGGGACCTCTCTGATTTATTCGAATCCGATAAAGATTGGGAAACTGCATTACGTGTATTAACAGACGATATAAAAAAACTTGATGCGTTTAAAGGACAATTACATACTAGCCCCACTACCTTATTACATTGCCTACTTTTAGAAGAAGAGCTTTTAATGAAGTTAACAAAACTATACTCCTATGCAAATTTAAAAGAATCAACTGATCGTACAAATCCAGTTATTCAAGCGAACTCTTCCAAAATTTCTGCTTTATGGACGAAAGTACATACTGCACTATCCTTTATCCATAATGAAATCCTCTCATTCGATGAAGGAACAATTGAAAAGTATTTACACGAAGAAACAAAACTCGAACCTTTCCGTAAATCATTACTAGACATACTACAAAAAAGGCAGCACACGCTCTCTCCTGAAACAGAAGAAGCTCTTGCTGCACTTGGCGAAGTACATAATTCTCCATACAAAATTTACGGTATGACTAAATTAGCCGATATGGATTTTACCTCCATACAAGACGAACAAGGAAACGAACTCCCTGTATCATTTGCATTATTTGAAAGCAAATATGAGTTCTCTCCAAGCGTAGACATACGCAGAAAGGCATACTCATCATTTGTGTCCACCTTGAAGCGATATAAAAATACAGTGGCAACAACATATGCTACCGAGGTAAAAAAACAAGTAACACTCTCTCGTTTGCGCAAATTTGAATCTGTTACTCATATGCTTTTAGAACCTCAAAAAGTTCCACTTGAAATGTATAACAATCAACTTGATATTATTTATAAAGAATTAGCGCCTCATATGCGCCGTTTTGCAGATTTAAAAAAGAAAGTATTAGGACTCGATCAAATGCTGTTCTGCGACTTACATGCACCTTTAGATCCCGAATTTAATCCAACCATCACATACAAGGAGGCTGGTAAATTAATTCAAGATTCTTTAAAGGTATTAGGCGATGAATATAGTTCCATTATCCAAAAAGGATTCAAAGAAAGATGGGTTGATCTTGCAGATAACGTAGGCAAATCAACCGGAGCATTTTGTTCAAGCCCATATGGCTCTCATCCATACATTTTAATTACATGGCAAAATACGATGCGTGGATGCTTCACATTAGCCCATGAATTTGGGCATGCTAGTCATTTTTATTTAGCAAATAAAAACCAGCGTATTATGAATGTACGTCCATCTATGTACTTTGTTGAAGCACCATCTACAATGAATGAATTACTATTAGCCCAGCATTTATTAGCAACTACTGACGACAAGAGAATGCACAGATGGGTGATTCTGCAACTACTTGGCACATATTATCATAACTTTGTTACTCACTTACTTGAGGGAGAATATCAAAGAAGAGTATATACCCTAGCAGAAGAAGGAGAAGCACTTACAGCTACAACTTTAACTGAAATAAAAACAAATGTACTTTCGACATTCTGGGGAGATTCTGTAGAAATTGACGAAGGTGCTGGCTTAACTTGGATGCGTCAACCTCATTATTATATGGGCTTATATTCTTATACCTATTCCGCAGGCCTCACTGCATCTACTGCGGTAGCTCAAATGATTAAAGAGGAAGGACAACCTGCCGTTGATCGCTGGTTAGATGTACTTCGCGCTGGTGGTACGATGAAACCACTTGAATTAATGAAACATGCCGGAGTCGATATGTCAAAACCAGATGCAATCCGCAGGGCTGTTTCTTACGTCGGTTCCTTAATTGATGAATTAGAACGCTCTTATCAAGAATAAAAAATAAGCCCTCGCTTTATGAGGGCTTGTTTCATATTTATTTTCCAAATCTTTTACGGTATCCACATTTCCTACATAGCTCTTCTACTGCAACTCTTTTCGAAAATCCATCGACAATGTTTGTTGCTCTTTCACCTTCTATAATGTTAGAAAATGAGTCATTATTAATATTCCCGAGGTTAATAATCCCTTCACCATCTAAACAACAAGGAATAACCGTTCCATTCGCTAAAATACCAGCTTGATTTCGAAGACCATGACAGAATCCTTTTCCGTCATCCTCCTCTTCATGTAATGCCGGCCACTGAAATTCATAGTCTTGATTAATAAAGACACGTTCCGCAATTTTTATACCTTTTCCTGGTGTAAGCTTCTCTTCGATTTGATAAGATAGGCCAAACTCATTTTCAATGATGGATAATAAATCTCTATTTTTCTGGATTTCAGCATTTGTTTTATTATCCTGAGTTAAATTCCATAAACGTAGTGAAACAATTAAATCCGATTGACTTGTCGCCTCTCTAATGAAGGAAAGTATACTCCTTACATAACCTTCTTTATCTTGCGAACCTGGATGCCCATCAAAACTGTGCAGTGAAAAATTCATTTGTCTTAAAGCAGGCTTATTTAACAGTCTATGCCTTCTCTTATTAATTAACGTTCCGTTCGTTGTAATATTAACTTTAAACCCTTTTTCATGGCTCAAATCTAACAGTTGATCTATTTTTGGATGGAGCAATGGCTCACCCTTCACGTGCAAATAAATGTAGTCTGTGTGAGGTTTAATTTGGTCTAATCTTTTAGCAAAATCCTCCACAGAAATGAATTGCTTCTGCCTTTCCGTCGGCGGACAAAAGCTGCACGCAAGATTACATACACTCGTAATCTCCAAGTAAAACTTTTTAAACTTCTTCACCTTTAATTCCTCACTTCTATGACTACTTATACTTTTTCCTCTTCATATTACAACACACTTTTTTATAAATAGAAACATACTTATTTTAGGAAACCTTCGTACTACCTATTAATGTTTAAAAGACCATCGGTTTTTTTCCAATGGTCTTTTTATATACAAAAAGTAATTTTATTTATGATACGGTTCTCCACGATTAATACGAAACGCTCTATACACTTGCTCAAGCAATACTAATCGCATTAATTGGTGTGGTAATGTCATCTTTGAAAAAGAAAGAGATTCGTTTGAACGCTTCATTACTTCTGAACTTAGTCCAAGTGATCCACCAATTACAAAGGCAACTTTACTCTTTCCATATGTAGCAAGACGATCTAAGCTTATTGCAAATTCTTCTGATGATTTTTGTTTTCCTTCTATCGCTAACGCAATGACATGCGTATCGTCAGAAATTTTATCCAGTATACGTATACCTTCTTTTTCTTTTACAATTAACATTTCTGCTTCACTTAAATTTTCTGGCGCCTTTTCATCTGGCAATTCAATTACTTCTACTTTTGCGTATGCAGATAATCGTTTTAAGTATTCTGCTATACCTTGTTTTAAATATTTTTCTTTTAATTTCCCAATTGAAATAATCGAGATATTCACACTCATTCCCCACCTTACAAACATGTTATCCACATAACTTATCCACATATCCACAATTGTTACCCACATATTGTGTGAGAATCTGTGTTCGATACAACATATGTCGCCTCGTTTTGACAAAATTCACATGTTTTTTTCTCTTTTTCTGAGTTATCCACATTGTTGATAACTGGTGCAACTTCACACTCATCCACAATAATATCTAAAGCTAATTCAACATGTTCTAAACAACAAGGTAAATTCATATTCTTCACCTCACTTTTCTACAATAGAAAACAGGAGGTAGGCCCTCCTGTTTTTAATACTTTTGAATGCCTAGTTTAACCGTTGTTGTTGCTCGTTTTGTACCACGATAAAACGTAAGAGTCATTTTATCATTAATTTTTTTATCATATAAGGCCGTACGGAATCCGATAATATCGCGAACCGGTTTTCCATCTACTGCTACAATCACATCGTGTTCTCGTAAACCAGCATCTACACCTGGCGAAGGACTCTTCACATCTAAAATGCAAACTCCCTCTGTTACATTGCCTGGTAAATGCAATGTTTTTGACCAATGGTAATTTGGAATCTCATTTAACGATCTAAGTTCAATTCCAACATACGGTCTCCTTACTTTTCCGTACTTCTCTAATTCATTCATAATTGGAACAGCTCTAGTAACTGGAATAGCTAGTCCAATTCCCTCTACTTCTTTTGCTGCAATTTTCATTGAGTTAATGCCTATTAATTGACCTGCCGCGTTTACAAGCGCACCACCACTATTACCTGGATTAATCGCTGCGTCTGTTTGCAAAACTTCTACTTGCCAATCATAATGTCCATCTTGATCTAAATCTACAGGGACAATACGTTCATTAGCCGAAATAATGCCTTGTGTGACAGTTCCAGAAAATTGCAGCCCCAGTGGGTTTCCAATCGCAATGACCGGCTCCCCTCTACGAACAGTATTAGAATCGCCAATTTCAATTATTTTTTTCACATGCTTTGCATCTATTTCTAGTACAGCTAAATCTGTGACTACATCGGTTCCTAATACTTTCCCAGGAACCTTCTTACCGTCACTTAAACTTACTTCAATACGATTTGCTCCAACAACAACATGATTATTCGTTACAATATAAGCTTGGCCATCTGTCTTTTTATAAATTACACCCGATCCTGTACCAACTTCTGAATCTGCCTCTGAAAAATTATCTCTTTGAATATTAATAACGCCAACAACAGCTTCAGACGCACGATCAACAGCATCAACGAAGCTAATCTGTTTAATTCCTTGAGCTTCAGCCATATTACTTCCGCTTGCTTCAGCTTGCGGAAGCGCCCCCGCATCATTTGCAAATAAAGGAGCTCCAAATGCAAATAACGAAGCTCCTACAATTGTTCCTGCTATACTAGAAATAACAATACCTTTATGCTTCTTTTTTCTTGCACGTTTCATACGATAATTCTCTTCATCAATAAAGGACATATTTGTTCACCCATCTTCCTGAAAACAACTATATTCACCTTTATTGTTTACTAAAATGAAGAATTATACGTATTGAATTTTTGTAGGCATTTTCGGATCTGTATCATGAATTTCGAAGGCTTCTCCCACTCCAAATCCTTTTTCCTCTAATACTTGTGATACTGACATACGTGCTAGTTCTTTCATGTTATTATCTAAACTTAAATGGGCTAAATAAATATGTTTTGTCTCATCTGTAATTACATCCGCCATCGCTAATGCAGCGTCCTCATTACAAACGTGACCCACATCACTTAAAATACGTCGCTTAATACTCCATGGATAACGTCCCATACGAAGCATTTCCACGTCATGATTACTTTCAAACACGAAAGCATTAGCACCCTTAATAACACCTTTCATACGGTCACTCACGTATCCCGTATCTGTAATAAGGGCTAACTTTCTATTATTGTTATGAAAAGCATAGAACATCGGCTCTGCCGCGTCATGAGAAACCCCAAATGACTCGACCTCAATATCACCGAATGTTTTCACATCCCCAACTGAGAAAATAAACTTTTGCTCAGTTGGGATATTTCCTATTAAATGTTCCATTGCATTCCATGTTTTCTCATTTGCATAAACAGGTAAATCATATTTACGTGCCAATACACCTAACCCTTTAATATGGTCACTATGTTCATGTGTTACAAGAATACCTGATACATCATTTATATTTAGTTCTGCCTGTTTAAATAAAGCCTCTGTTGCTTTACCACTTAAACCTGCATCGACGAGTAATTTTTTTTCATCTGTTCCTACATATAGCATATTCCCTGTACTTCCACTTGCAAGTACGCTAAAATGCAACCCCATTATTTCTCACTCCAGTATGTTCATCAACCACTTGATTTTCCCTTTCCCCTAATTCCATAACTTGTCCTTCAATTGCATTTACAAAGAAGTCCTGCTTCTGCTCCGTTTTTAAATTCCATGTTGGAGCAAGTACTTGGTTATTAGAAGTAGATGCGGTAAGGGTGGCATAACCAATTTGTGCTTCTTTTACATGTGTATTCCCATGAACTTTATTTTTTAAATACAGATTTTCTAAAGCTGTTTGAGCAGTAATAATTTCTTGCTGTTTCGTTTTTTCACTTTCGCCCATTTCTTTTAAATCAGTTAGCATCGTCTGCGTGTACGACACAAGTTCATTTTTTTCATTTAATTCCACAACAATCATTGCCTGATCGTTATAGAAAATAGGCTTATCTTTATATTTTTGGAAGAAGTAAATTTTAGAGTCTTTCATCGCCCCAAACTCATACTTTTGTCCATCCAATACATAGTTCTTCAAAAAATCACTATACTTATCTTTGGATAATGATTTTGTATTTAAAAAGGGCTCTTTTAGCTTACTTTCTATCTTGTACATATTTTGTATATGCACCGTTTGACTCTTTAAAGATTGTACATCTTCTTCTTTAAATGCCTTGTTTTCCGCCCTAATAAATGACTCTTTTTTCGGTTCTTTAGGGAAATTACCCATAGTAATTTTGTTTGCTTTTAATTCTTGATCTATCTTTGTTTCTGCAATAAGCTCCAATTGATTACTATCTTGCTTTTGAATGAATTGAAAAATGAGAAAGAGGTCCAAAACAAAAAAGGTCACAATAAATATGGTTTTAATCCGATCCCAATCCATTTAGTCCTCCCTCACTCCACTCATATATTTTTTGTTTACCCGCTTCATCTTCAACAAACTTTACATACCAAATTGGCTGTAGTCGAGCTACTTGCCCATCTAGTGATAATTTGTATCCAATACCAATGTCTTTAATGAATCGTTTATCTACCGCGGCATTATTTTCTAAGGATGCTATTACAACGTGACCTGATGGAAGAGTAACCTTCTGTTCTATACCTTTCGTATTTAAAGACAACAACGGTCTTTCATATTCCATTACTTCTTCTGATCCCCATACTTGTCTTAATTCAGCTAATCCATCTGTATTGAATACGGAATATCCATCTTCATGTAAACGGAATACCGTCTGTCCTTTATTCATATAGTCCAAACGATATGAATCCAAACTCCCACTGTGACCATTTACAAAATCAAAGCTTTTTTGTAAAAGCATTAAATTGTCTGTCGTTTTCTCACTTGAAACAGAAGAATTTTTATACTTTAGCATATGACGATCGTTTTCAATCTCCATGGACCTAATACCATCTGTAAATGTTTCTTTCGATTTCTCGGTAATAGGGCTTAAATAACGTGGGTCACTAAAAAGAGCATTCTTAAATGTGTCGACCGCTAAATTAGATGAAATATATGTTATATTACTTAATTCTGTCGTTCCATCTGGTAAAAATAGCTTTTTCATATCATTAATTTGATAGTCAAAATAAGGTTTTGCCGATACTATAAATTGATTTTGTGCATTTACAATATCTTTTAAATACACACCACTTAATTTTGCTTCATATATTCTAGAGTTATCGCCATCAGAAACAAAATTAATTTTAATTTCTTGATCCCTACTTCTAGAAGGGTCAAGAATAATTCGATTAAAATGTTTAGGCTTATCTATACCTTTTTCTTTCATATTAAACATAGATTTAACTGCATCAAATGGGATATTGGTAGGAAAAACAAGTTCCATTTTCCCTTCACCATGCACATAAGAAAGGAAATCAGCCTTAGCAATCGATATCTCTTTGAAATCATGTAATTCCCCTGCTTCCAAAGGTTTATAGATTGATTCTATATCGCCCTCTCTTTTGCTCCCGTAATGATTTTTATCTTTATGCACGATGATAGAAGTAGGACGGACAACATCAGCAATTTTAGTTTGAGTAGTTCCTTCATTCCCCTGCACAAATTTTGCGTTTTGCATAGACGTGGAATCTGGCACATACGTCCATAAGTTAAAAGTAAGAAATAGGCTAATTACAACTAAATTAATTAAAACTATCGTTTTAACATTTTCCATACTCATTCCCAATCGTCCTCTTCATCCGCTGCCATTGGCAATGTGAAGTAAATAGTTGTCCCTTTTCCTTCCTCACTCTTCGCCCAAATCGAGCCACCATGCGCCTCAATCATTTCTTTCGCAATTGCTAATCCAAGTCCTGTACCACCCATTTGTCTTGAACGTGCTTTATCTACGCGATAAAAACGTTCAAAGATTTTATCGACGTTTTCTTTTGGAATACCCATTCCTTGGTCACTTACACTAATCTCTAATAATTCCCCGCGATCACGTAAGCGATATGTTACTGTTCCACCTTCTGGTGAATACTTTAATGCATTCGAAATAATGTTATACAAAACTTGCGTAATTTTATCCGTATCCATATCAATAAATCGGGATTTCTTAGAGAAAGATCGTTTGAAGCTTACGTTTTGCTCTTTAGACATTTCAAAACGATCAATAATGTTATTAAAGAAGTCAGTAAAGTCGACCCATTCTTTCATTAAACGATGTTCTGTACTATCAAGTTTAGAAAGTTGCAATAACGCATTTACAAGTCTAATCATTCTTTCTGTTTCTTCTTGTGTAACTGTTAAAAATTGCGGTGCAATATTCGGATCTTGCCACGCGCCGTCCGTAAGCGCCTCTAAGTAACTGCGCATCGTTGTTAATGGCGTTCTTAATTCATGGGAAACGTTTGCCACAAACTCACGGCGTTCCCTTTCTATACGCTCCTGCTCAGTTACATCATATAATACGGCAATTAAACCATTTGCTTTCCCTGTCTCTTTTTGAATAACAGAGAAACTAGCACGTAAAATATATGGCTCATTTCTCGTACTAAAATCTAATAAAACGGAATCAGGCTCTTCGTATAAATGATCGAGCGTAAATTCTTCTTGTATCCCTAATACTTCTAAAACAGATTGATCGAGCGCCGTTTCACGCGAAACATTTAGCATCTTTTCCGCAGGATCATTTAATAAAATAATGTCCCCTTTTCGGTCAGTAGCAATTACTCCATCTGTCATATGTGATAAAACAGATGATAATTTACGTCTTTCACTTTCCGTTGAAGAACGAGCTTGTTGTAATTTTTTTGATAAATTATTGAAAGATAATGCTAATTGTCCTATTTCATCATGGCTATGCACTTTTACTTTTCTTGAATAGTTTCCTTTTGCCATTTCAATCGCTTGTCTTCGCATATCTGAGATTGGTCTCGTAATCGTTTGAGCTAACAAAATTCCAAGTACAGCTGTTACGAGTAATGCAATAACGGTTCCAGTCGCAAAAATTTGATTAATATCCTTCATCTGTTTATAAACATCTTCCATAGATGCAACAATGTAAATAACACCAAGTGCATCCTTGCCGTTATCATCTAGAATAGGAGTAAGCATAACTTGTACACGATGGCCTGTACGACCATCTTTCTCAATTTTCACTTCTGGCTTTTTTTGTACCAATACCCGCTGAACAGCTATATCAGTTGATGTTCTATTTACCTTATTTTGCTTTGACTCATCTGAAATAGCGAGTAACTTTCTATGCGAATCAAATACACTTACCTCTTGGATATCTTTCTTTCGATCAGAGGCAAATTTTCTAATTGAAGTTTTAATCGTTTCATCTGTTGATTCTGTTTCTGCTTTTGTATAACTTTTTTTAAACTCTTGTTTCAGGTTATATGATAATAAGTTCGTTTGCTGCGTTAAAGAATCTCTAAAGCCTTGTACAAGACTCTTTTCTAACTCTCTTACAAAATATACCCCAATAACCTGCATAGCTATTAATATTAATAGCATATATATGAGTACAAATTTTAAATGAATAGATTGAAAAAAACCAACTTTCTTCATATACTATTCCTGCTCTGGGTCACGCAAGTAATACCCTACTCCACGTCTAGTTACAATTAAAGTAGGATGACTTGGATTATCTTCAATTTTTTCACGTAAACGACGCACTGTTACATCCACTGTACGTACATCTCCAAAATAGTCATAACCCCAAACTGTTTGCAATAAATGTTCCCGAGTCATAACTTGTCCTAAATGTTTGGCTAAATAATGTAGTAGCTCAAATTCACGATGTGTAAGTTCAATATTTTCCTCACGTTTCGTTACACTATACGCATTTGAATTGATAACGATTGGTCCGATAACCATTTCCGTATTTTCTTCTTTTTCTGCAGCACCACCTTGTTGATGGCGACGTAAATTCGCCTTCACACGAGCAAGTAATTCCCTCGTACTAAATGGCTTCGTTACATAATCATCTGCTCCAAGCTCAAGCCCTAATACTTTATCAATTTCAGAGTCCTTTGCTGTAAGCATAATAATCGGCATTTCTGAGCTTTTACGTATTTCACGGCAAACCTCTAAGCCATCCTTACCTGGTAGCATAATATCTAATAAAACCATATCTGGCTGCTCTTCATTCGCTTTTTCAATCGCTTCATCACCATCATGCGCCATTACAATTTCAAAACCTTCTTTTTCTAGGTTGAACTTCAAAATATCCGCAATCGGCTTTTCATCATCAACTACTAAAATTTTCTTTCCCATCATCGTCTATTTCCTCCTTATAAAGTGAAACTTTAATCGGTGGGGTTCTTCATCCCACACCTAACTTCTTTACCTTCGCTGAATTTTTGGGTGGGGTCTTACCGCCCGGCAAATAGCGGGTAAAAATATGGTCAATATCCCTAAACACATTGATGTCTACATAGTATGTCCCTATATGACCGCATCTTTTGCTTAAGTACTTTCTCCTCTATTCTCACAGACTCATGTATGATCCACTTTTACACGGAATCCTATACGATCTATAGAAAAACCTCTAGCTTCAACTGCTAGAGGCTTCTCATTCTATTTTAAAATAACTACTCACTTTTGTAAAATTACACAAATAAAAAGGATATTAAGTGGGCCCACTTAATATCCTGAGAGTGGCTCGGGACGGAATCGAACCGCCGACACGAGGATTTTCAGTCCTCTGCTCTACCGACTGAGCTACCGAGCCAAAACTATATATAAAACCACTAATGGTGGTATAAACAAAAGTGGCGGTCCCGACCGGGGTCGAACCGGCGATCTCCTGCGTGACAGGCAGGCATGTTAACCACTACACCACGGGACCAAAAATGAACATAAAAAAAAACATGACCCGTACGGGATTCGAACCCGTGTTACCGCCGTGAAAGGGCGGTGTCTTAACCACTTGACCAACGGGCCACGAAAAATAAAATGGTGAGCCATGAAGGATTCGAACCTTCGACCCTCTGATTAAAAGTCAGATGCTCTACCAACTGAGCTAATGGCTCATACTCACCAACGTCATATTTTCGTGACGACAAGATGTATCATAACATGTTTTCTTTGTTTTGTGCAATACCTTTTTTTATTTTTTTTATAAAAGATAAGAAAAAACTCATGCGGACATGAGTTTTTTCTCAAAAATATCAATTAAGCTTCGTATACGTTACGAACAATATTTGTTTGGTTACGATCTGGTCCAACTGAGAACATAGATAATTGAATTCCTGTTAACTCAGAAACACGTTCTACGTATTTTCGTGCATTTTCAGGAAGCTCGTCTAATGATTTTACACCAGTAATATCTTCTGTCCAACCTGGAAGCTCTTCGTATACAGGCTCACATTTCGCTAAAATGTTTAAGTTTGCTGGAACTTCATCGATCACTTCGCCATTGTATTTGTAAGCAACGCAAATTTTAAGAGTCGGAATACCTGTTAGAACGTCGATAGAATTTAATGATAAATCTGTTAAACCACTAACACGACGTGCATGTCTTACAACAACGCTATCGAACCAACCTACGCGGCGCGGACGACCAGTTGTCGTTCCATACTCACGACCAACTTCACGAATTTGATGACCAATTTCATCATGAAGCTCAGTAGGGAAAGGACCATCACCTACGCGGCTTGTATATGCTTTACACACACCTACAACGCGAGTAACTTTCGCAGGACCAACTCCAGTTCCAACTGTTACACCACCAGCAATCGGGTTAGAAGATGTAACGAACGGGTACGTACCGTGGTCGATATCAAGCATAACACCTTGTGCACCTTCAAATAATACACGGTGATTGTTATCTAGTGCATCATTTAATACAACAGACGTATCACATACATATTGCGCGATTTGTTGTCCGTACTCGAAGTACTCTTCGAAGATTTCTTCTACACTGAAACCTTCTGTATCGTACATTTTTTCAAATAAACGATTTTTTTCTACTAAATTGCGCTCAAGCTTTTCTTTAAATGCTTCACGGTCTAAAAGATCAGCCATACGAATACCAATACGAGCAGCTTTATCCATATATGCAGGACCGATACCTTTTTTCGTTGTACCGATTTTGTTATCACCTTTACTTGCTTCTTCTAATTCATCTTGTTTTAAGTGATAAGGTAAAATAACGTGCGCACGGTTACTTACACGTAAATTATCAGTACTTACACCACGATCGTGTAAGTATTTTAACTCTTCAAGTAATGCTTTCGGATCTACTACTAAGCCATTTCCGATTACACAAATTTTCTCTTTATAGAAAATACCAGATGGAATTAAGTGTAATTTATATTTAACTCCGCCGAAAACAATTGTATGTCCCGCGTTATTTCCACCTTGATATCTTGCAACTACTTCCGCATGCTCAGAAAGAAAATCAGTGATTTTACCTTTTCCTTCGTCGCCCCATTGTGTTCCTACAACTACTACTGAAGACATTATTAAAGCACCTCCGCGATTTTCAAACGATCTATTCAAACAATATAATTGTACCAAAACCGAAAAAGAAGTCAACCAAAAAGCGAACATTTTTTTATTAAAAAACATTTTCGTTCGTAAGAATTATATTTTCACACTATGAAAGCCTTATCTTTCCTATAAAAAAAAAGAAACACATCTTATTATAAGAAATGCATTTCTTTTTTATACTATCTTTATGCAGGCGGCGCATGTCCATCCTCAAAGCGACGTTCTAAGTTAACGAACTTATTGAACTCTTTAACGAATGCGAGCTCTACTGAGCCTACGGGACCGTTACGCTGCTTTGCAATAATAATTTCAATCGTATTTTTATTTTCCGTTTCTCGGTCATAGTAATCTTCACGATATAAGAAGGCTACAATATCAGCATCCTGCTCGATACTTCCCGATTCACGAATATCAGACATCATCGGACGTTTATCTTGACGAGATTCTACACCACGAGATAACTGCGACAAGGCAATAACAGGCACTTGCAATTCACGCGCAATCCCTTTTAATGTACGAGAAATCTCAGATACTTCCTGCTGACGGTTTTCTCCTGATTTCCCGCTTCCTTGAATAAGCTGTAAATAGTCAATTAAAACCATCCCTAGACCTTGTTCTTGCTTTAATCTACGGCATTTCGCTCGAATCTCATTTACTTTAATCCCTGGTGTATCATCAATATAGATACCAGCATTAGAAAGGCTCCCCATCGCCATTGTTAATTTTGCCCAATCATCAGAAGTTAATGAACCGGTACGCAGTCTTTGCGCATCAATATTTCCTTCTGCACAAAGCATACGCATAACAAGCTGATCAGAGCCCATCTCTAGACTAAAAATCGCTACATTTTCATCAGTTTTCGTCGCTACGTTTTGTGCGATATTTAATGAAAATGCGGTTTTCCCTACTGATGGACGTGCCGCTACGATGATTAAATCATTTCGCTGGAAACCTGCGGTCATCTTATCTAATTCTGTAAATCCAGTTGGTATCCCAGTAACTTCACCTTTTTGATTATGCAAAAGTTCAATTTTATCGTAAGCATCTACAAGAACATCTTTAATGTTTTGGAATGCTTTTGCATTCGTTTGGTGAGATACTTCTAATATTTTTTTCTCAGCCTCATTTAAAAGACCATCCACGTCATCTTCTCTCTCATACCCATCAGACACAATATGAGTCGCTGTTCGAATCAAACGACGTAATAGCGCCTTTTCAGCGATGATTCGTGCATAATATTCTACGTTAGCAGCGGTTGGAACAACTTCTGCTAATTCTGCTAAGTAAGAAACCCCACCAACTTCTTCTAATAATCCTTGATCAGCCATTGCTGACGTCATTATTACTAAGTCAATCGGCTCTCCTTTATCAGATAACCCAAGCATGACTTCAAAAATCTTTTGATGTTTCGTTCGATAAAATGAGTCAGGTACCAATAATTCCGATGCTGACGTTAACGCATCTTGATCAATTAATATGGCCCCTAAAACCGCCTGCTCAGCCTCTATATTATGCGGAGGGGTACGATCAGCCATTACATCACTCATACGCAATCCTCCTTGCTTAACTTATTTTTATTGTTCACTAACATGAACTTTTACTGTTGCTGTTACTTGCGGATGCAACTTCACAGTAACGTTTGTATAGCCTAATGCACGAATTGCATCATCCATTTCAAATTTACGTTTATCAAGTTTAATTTTATGTGATTTTTGCATCGCATCTACGATTTGTTTACTTGTGATTGAACCGAACAGACGGCCACCTTCTCCAGATTTCGCCTTTACTTCTACAGTTAGTTTCTCTAACGTTTCTTTCAACTCTTTTGCATTTTCAACCTCTGCTGCTGCATCTTTTTCTTCTTTTCGCTTTTGAGCTTCTAAAGTTTTCATACTACTATTTGTCGCTTCAGCAGCTAATCCTTGTTTTAGTAAGAAGTTATTTGCATAGCCATCTGGTACGTTTTTTATTTCTCCTTTTTTCCCTTTACCTTTTACGTCTTTTAGAAAAATTACTTTCATGATTGTGTGCCTCCCTGTAAATAGTCATCAATAACAAATCGAAGCTTCTCCTCAGCTTCATCTACTGTAACATTTTTCATTTGTGTGGCTGCATTCGTTAAATGCCCACCACCGCCTAAATTTTCCATAATTAGCTGCACGTTCACTTCACCTAAAGACCTGCCGCTAATTCCAATGAAATTCTCGCCACGTTTTGCAATAACAAATGACGCAATAATTCCTGTCATTGTTAATAATGTGTCCGCTGATTGCGCAATAAGCACTTGATCGTAGTAATCATCACTATCAACTTTTGCAATCGCAATTCCATTTGTATAAATGTACGCATTTTTAATAGCTTTTGCAACCCGTAAATACTGATCCATATCTTCTTTTAAAAGCTCTTGTACAAGTACAGTATCTGCACCATGTGAGCGTAAATAAGAAGCGGCATCAAACGTACGAGCACCCGTCCGGAATGTAAAGCTTTTCGTATCAACAATAATACCTGCTAACAATGCCGTTGCTTCTAACATTGTCATTTTTAAATTTTTCGGTTGGTACTCAAGTAATTCTGTAACAAGTTCTGCCGTGGAAGAAGCGTATGGCTCCATGTAAACAAGCAATGGATCTTCAATAAAATCTTCTCCCCGGCGATGATGGTCAATAACAACTACATTTTCAATTTTATGTAACAGCTTTTCTTCCATCACCATTGAAGGTTTATGTGTATCAACAACAACAAGTAATGAATCATCATTTGCAAATTCCATCGCTTGTCCTGGGGTAATAAAGTGAGACCATAACTCTTCGTTTTGTTTTACTTTATCCATTAAACGCTTAATTCCCTTATCAGAATCATTTTCATCTAACACAATATATCCCTTGCGCTCATTTAATTGCGCTACCTTTAAAATACCAATCGCAGCACCAATTGCGTCCATATCAGGAGCCCTATGCCCCATTATAATGACATTACTACTTTCTAATACTAAATCCTTTAATGCATGCGAAATAACTCTGGCACGTACACGAGTACGCTTTTCAACTGGATTCGTCTTACCACCATAAAACTTAACTTTACCTGTCGCTTGTTTAATAGCTACTTGATCTCCACCACGGCCAAGCGCAAGGTCTAAACCGGACTGAGCCATTGCCCCAAGCTCTGATAAAGGTAAATCACCTGATCCAACACCTACACTTAAGGTGAGTGGTATATTCCTTTTGGATGTTTCTTCACGCACCTGATCTAAAATGCTAAATTTCCCTTTCTCCATCTGCGCTAAAATACTCTCATTTAGTACAACGAAGAATCTTTCTGAAGATGCACGTTTTAAATATGCTCCATACTTAACGGCCCATTCATTTAGTCGTGATGTTACAAGACTTGTGATATTCGTACGTAATTGATCATCTAACCCCTGTGTAACTTCATCATAATTATCTAAATAAATGACAGCCAAAACAGTCCGTTGATCCTCGTACATCTTTTCAATCTCTGTTTGTTCCGTTACATCAAAGAAGTAAATTAACTTTTCTTCTTTCCTTACAAAAACGCGAAACTTTCGGTTATTTAAAGAGACTATATCGTCGGAAGTTTCTCCCTTAATAAAAAGAAGCAACGTTTCTGATACATCATAAAGGTGCCATCCAGCTAACGCATGCTGTCCTAGACATGAAGATAAATAAGGATTCGCCCAATCAATCCCATAATCCTTATTGTATAACAAAATACCAATCGGCATTTGGTTAAATGCTTCATTACTCACTTTCTTTACTCTTGTAATCATATCTGTCGTATACTTTTCGAAATTCCTTTGAAAGGTCAGTTCAAAGCGTATAACAACAAAAAGTACAATGCAAAAAATAAAAAAGGTGGATATCCCCATAATTAAATGAAAATAACAGAGGATGGCAATGAGCACAAACACGAAAAATGCCAATACATAAACAGGATATAAAAACCACTGTTTCTTATAAAATTCAGGCATGTATACAACTCCTATAAAGTAAAACTAACTCACCTTCCAGTTAGTTAAACAGATTAAAATAGTATAAGGAATATTACTTTATCCTCCTATTTTAGAACGCAATGAAATCCCTAAATCAATTATACCTAAGATTGTCACAAGAGGAAACAACATCGGTATAAACATGCAGACAATAAAACTAATAATAGGAATCCCTTTCGTAAAACCTTTGCTATGCGCTAGAAAAGCGATAAATGTCAGACCTTGTATTACTAGTAGTAAAGCAAATATGACATATAGGTTAGAAAATACCATATGTAAATATGATGTCGGTTCTACTTTTATAAACGTTGATAGCAAAATAAATATAACGTAATACCAAACAATACTCTTTGGTAATTGTATATCTTTAAATTTAGGCCAAGGTTTAACGTCATGCTTTAGTTTTCTCAAAACACTACCTGATATCATAACTGTAATCCAAGAAAAACATACCGAGACCATTACAAGCAAACTTGGGAATAACGTTTGTAACACATCATTAAATTGTGCAAATAATTCTTTTTGCTCCTTACTAATAGGCATACCAGCAGCAGTGACTATCTTTTCACTTTGCGCCATACTTTCATTAAGCATATTTTGCATTTGCTTCATTAAATCTATGTTAAAAAACTTTATACTTGCAACATAAATGAGCATAATACCAATTAAGTACGCAAGCGTCCCCGCCATCAAAATTTCTATCGGTTTTTTTTGTTTTTTATACATATATCCTAAAACGATACCTATCAATCCAAACATAGTTGTCTTTACTAGGTTCATCGGTTGACTGACAATAACAGTAATAAAAAGTGCCGCCGTAAAAATTACAAAGTTGTTAGATAATCTATATCTTATCGTTAGCAATATAAACGGCAATGGCAACGCAAACGTTACAACTCTACCTAAAATTGGAACATACATAGATATAAGCAATAACATTGCATATATCGCTAGCAACGTTGCACCCTCAGTAATAAATTTCGTATTCTTCATTATCTAACCTCTCTTTCAAAAAAGAAAAGCATAGCAAAATGCACAGTAGAGTCCGACTCTACTGTGCATTTCATACGCTATTATTCACCAACATATGGTAAAAGTGCCATTTGACGAGCACGTTTAATTGCAACTGTAAGTTTGCGTTGGTATTTTGCGCTTGTTCCTGTTACACGACGAGGTAAAATTTTACCACGCTCAGAAACGAAACGTTTTAATAAATCAACATCTTTATAGTCAATGCGAGTGATGCCGTTAGATGTGAAGAAACACACCTTACGACGTTTCGCACGTCCACCTTTGCGTCCTGCCATGTCTATTCCCTCCATTCTTTGTTAAAACTAACTAATTTACTGTATTAGAACGGTAAATCGTCGTCGGAAATGTCGATCGGTTGACCTACATTTGAAAATGGATCGTCATTCTTCGTAAATCCAGAGTTCCCTTGGTTACCTTGGTTACCTGAATTACTAGATTGACCAAATGGGTTAGAGCTTTGGTTACCGAAACCAGCTCCTGATGGTTGCTGATTAAATGAACCACGTTGCTCCCCACCGCCATTACGCGGCTCTAAAAATTGTACGCTTTCCGCAAGAACTTCTGTTACATATACACGTTTACCATCTTGTCCATCGTAATTACGAGTTTGAAGACGTCCATCTACGCCTGCTAAGCTACCTTTTTTCAAATAATTTGCTACGTTTTCTGCTTGTTTACGCCATATTACACAATTAATAAAGTCAGCTTCACGCTCACCTTGTTGATTCGCAAATGCGCGATTCACAGCTAACGTAAAAGTAGCTACTGCAACACCATTGGGCGTGTAACGTAAGTCAGGGTCCTTAGTTAAACGACCAACGAGGATAACACGATTCATCAATCGAACCACTCTCCCTTATATATCAATTATTTTTCTTCTTCTTTAACAACGATATGACGAAGGATGTCTTCGTTGATCTTAGCTAAACGGTCGAATTCGTTAATCGCTTCTGCGTTAGAGTTCACGTTTAAGATCATGTAGAAACCTTCACGTAAGTCGTTGATTTCGTAAGCTAAACGACGCTTACCCCACTCTTTCGTGTTAATGATTTCTGCACCATTGTTTGTTAAAACACCTGCGAAACGTTCAACTAAAGCTTTTTGAGCTTCTTCTTCAACGCCAGGACGAATGATGTACATAATTTCGTACTTTCTCATTACACTTTCACCTCCTTTTGGTCTAAACGGCCCATAATGGGCAAGGAGCAATTAATTTATAGTAATTACTCACGAGTTTAGATTATATCATAGTAAGTTAGATGAATCAACTCACCCATGCATAAAAAACTTGGCAAACACATAATATATTTGCCAAGCTCATATCTTTATTTTTCCTAGGAAATATTAAATTAAACGTTGAAGCGGAAGTGCATAACGTCTCCATCTTTTACGATATACTCTTTTCCTTCTAAACGAACTTTACCAGCTTCTTTTGCAGCTGTCATAGAACCGTTTGTCATTAAGTCTTCGTAAGAAACTGTTTCCGCACGAATAAATCCACGCTCAAAGTCTGTATGAATTACGCCAGCACATTGTGGTGCTTTCATACCTTGTTTAAACGTCCATGCACGTACTTCTTGCACACCAGCTGTGAAGTAAGTAGCAAGTCCTAATAAATCATATGCAGCACGAATTAATTGATCTAAACCAGATTCTTCAATGCCTAGTTCTTCAAGGAATACTTTTTTCTCTTCCTCGTCTAGCTCAGCGATTTCTTCTTCGATTTTTGCACATACAACGATTACTTGAGCATTTTCATTTGCAGCAAATTCTTTTACCATTTGTACATATTTATTTTCAGAAGGATCCATAATATCATCTTCACTTACGTTTGCTACGTATAACATTTCTTTCGTTGTAAGTAAATGAAGGCCTTTAACAATCTTCATTTGTTCTTCTGTAAATTCAACAGTACGAGCTGGTTTTCCCTCTTCAAAAGCTTCTTTTAAACGAACTAAAATTTCATGCTCATATACTGCTTCTTTATCTTTTTGTCTTGCTAACTTCGCAACACGCTCAATACGTTTATCAACAGATTCTAAATCCGCTAAGATTAGCTCTAAGTTGATTGTTTCAATATCATCGATTGGATCTACTTTCCCTGAAACGTGTGTAATATTTTCGTCTTCAAAACAACGAACAACTTGGCAAATTGCATCTACTTGGCGAATGTGAGATAAGAATTTATTTCCTAAACCTTCACCTTTACTAGCACCTTTTACGATACCTGCAATATCAGTAAACTCAAATACAGTCGGAACAGTTTTTTTCGGTTCTACTAATTCCGTTAATTTATTTAAACGCTCATCTGGTACTTCTACAATCCCTACGTTTGGATCAATTGTACAGAATGGATAGTTTGCAGATTCTGCTCCTGCTTGTGTAATTGCATTAAATAAAGTTGACTTCCCTACGTTAGGTAATCCAACAATCCCAGCCGTTAATCCCATATTTTTCACTCCTATGTCTCAATCTTTCATCATTATAGATAGTAACGAAAAAAATGACAAGTTTCCTCCAAACGAAAAAAAGTAACAGCTACCCATTGCAACTGTTACTTTCTCTCTATTCTTCGTGCTTCACAAGTATTTTTTTCACCTTACGATCAAATTCTCTTCGAGGAATCATTACTGAATGGTCACATCCCTCGCACTTAATGCGGATATCCATTCCCATACGAATAATTTTCCAGCGATTCTCACCACATGGGTGGGCTTTCTTCATTTCCACAACATCGTACAAGTTATACTGCTTTTGCTCCATTCTCCAAACCCCTCTCCATACTAAATTGCTTTTCCACTCACCAATTCTTCACGATTATATAAAACCATACGTGGATATGGAATTTCAATCCCATGTAAATCTAGACGATTTTTAATTTCTTTACGAAGTGCTCTCGCAACAACCGCATGTTGCATCGGCTCTACTTCCGCAATAACACGTAATATAACTTCTGACGCAGCCAATGTTTGCACACCTAATAACTGAGGCTTTGCTACCATTTGCGTATACTGTGCAGGTAATTCTTCTAATAACTCTTCAATGACTTGCTCCGCTTTCGCTATGTCAGCCTCATATGAAATGGATACATCAACAAATGCTACACTATTACTAACTGAATAGTTCGTAACTTGAATAATACTTCCATTTGGTAAAGTATGAATTTCGCCTGTCCAACTCTTTACTTTTGTTGTACGAAGTCCAATTTCTAGAACGACACCTTCAAACTGACCAATTTTTACATAGTCACCTACTGAAAATTGATCTTCTAGCAAAATAAATAACCCCGTAATAACATCTTTTACTAAACTTTGAGCACCAAATCCGACTGCTAAACCAATTACCCCGGCACCCGCTAATAAACCAGATGCATTAATATTAAACACACCCAAAATCGCAATTAACATAATGAACATAACAACGTATGCCACAATATTTTCAAGTAACTTCGCTACTGTAACTGTACGACGTTCTGAAATTTGAATTGGCGAACGGCTTCCCATACGAAACGCATTTCGTACAATTGCACGCGCAACTCGCACAATAATTGCACCAAGTATTAAAATAACGACTATTTTTAGTGATTTCACACCTATATTCGTCCAATCAATGGACTCAAACCATTTCAACGCTAAATCCATGTACCTCTACCTCTCCAGCTAAAATTTCTTTTTAATCATCCTTCTTATTGTATCAGAAGTCACCCTGATTTCTGAAAAATTTTTATGACTTTAATTGCATTTGTTAACTTCCATGCAGGTATAAAATGGAACGAATATATATATACTAGTACTATTATTTCCGTTTTCACTCAAGTTTTACAGGAAGTACGCACTTATAGTTTTCCATTTTACTCACCATATAACATATTTTGAAAATTTATTAAAAGGATGGATGCTTCATGAATATTGGAAGTTTTCGCTTACCCTTTTTCGAAAAAGAAACTCAAAATGTTATGCACCAAGACGTAGAAGCCTCCGAGACAATTAGTAACTTCTTACTTTCCCATATCCCTATTAAAACGAATATACCGATTATTCTCGTTTGTATCGGAACAGATCGTTCTACAGGCGATGCACTCGGTCCGCTAGTCGGTACGAAACTAGAACAAGCAGGAATTAAAAACTTCCAAGTGTTCGGCACACTAGATGAGCCAGTGCATGCGCTAAATTTAGAAGAAAGAATTCAGAATATACAGAAAGATAGTCCTACTTCATTTATAATTGCGGTTGATGCCTGTTTAGGAAAGTCTCAAAACATCGGTTCCATCACTACCGGAATGGGGCCTAGTAAACCTGGAGCTGCGATGAATAAAAAATTACCTGCAGTTGGTGATTTACATATTCATGGCATCGTAAATCTAAATGGTTTTATGGAGTTTTTCGTCCTGCAAAATACAAGATTAAGTTTAGTCATGAAAATGGCTGATGTAATTGCACAAAGTATAAAAGAAACAGACCAAAAATTATCTGTATTAAAAAAAGCAAACCATCTATAAATAATAAGATGGTTTGCTTTTTAGTTTTTCTGCGCTAATAATTCTAAAATACGATTTAAATCTTCTTTATTAAAAAATTCAATTTCGATTTTACCTTTTTCTTTTTTCGTTTCTTTAATTTTCACATCTGTGCCAAACTTTTCTCTTAAGAACGTTTCGCGTTCTACGAAAAATATGTTTCTCTCTTTTTTCACTTGTTTTGTTTCACGTGAAACGCGTTGATTAATCTCCTGAACAATTTTCTCTAATTGACGAACGTTTAATCCTTCTTTTTCGATTCGTTTTAATAAAGATTTCAATTGTTCTTCATCTTTTATAGTAAGCAAAGTTCTCCCATGGGCCATTGAAAGTCGACCATTTGCAATCATATCTTGCACAAAAGAAGGGAGGCTTAATAACCGCGTATAATTTGCAATGTAAGGTCTGCTCTTACCAAGACGTTTTGCTAATTGTTCTTGCGTTACATTTAGCTCATTCATTAACATTTGATATGCCATTGCTTCTTCCATTGGGTTTAAATCTTCTCGTTGTAAGTTTTCAAGCAATGCAAACTCCATCATTTGCTGCTCATTTAATTGTCTTACAACAGCAGGTACCTTTTCGAGCCCTGCCTCTTTGGCAGCACGATATCTTCTTTCACCTGCAACAATTTCATATCCTTTAATACTCTTCCTAGCAATTAACGGTTGCAATATGCCGTGCTCTTTAATAGAGGCCGATAATTCTTGAATTGCCTCTTTATTAAAGTGTTTACGTGGTTGATATGGATTCGGTCTTAATTCAGTTATCACAATCTCCTGAATTGCCTCTTCTTCTTTCACATCTAAATCAGGAAAAAACACATTAATTCCTCTTCCTAATCCTTTAGCCACCTGCAATCACTTCCTCTGCTAAATCTATATATACTTCTGCCCCTCTTGATTTAGCGTCATACTGCATAATTGGTTTCCCATGACTTGGTGCTTCACTTAAACGAACATTACGAGGAATAATCGAACGGTATACTTTATCCCTAAAGTATTTTTTCACTTCATCTATAACCTGAATCCCTAAATTCGTACGGGCATCCAACATCGTTAACAATACACCTTGAATTGCTAGATTTTTATTTAAGTGCTTTTGCACAAGTCGAACTGTATTTAATAGCTGACTTAATCCTTCTAGTGCGTAATATTCGCATTGAACAGGAATAATAACAGAATCTGCTGCGGTTAATGCATTAATCGTTAATAACCCTAAGGACGGGGGACAGTCGATAATAATATAGTCATATTCATCACGAACTGGCTGTAATGCCCTTTGTAAACGTACTTCCCGGGAAATAGTCGGTACCAATTCAATTTCAGCTCCTGCCAATTGAATTGTAGCGGGTAGAACATCTAAGTTTTCAGTTGCGGTTTTACGTATAACCCCTTGAACATCTGCATCTTCCACAAGAACATTGTAAATACATTGATCTAATTCGGATTTTTCAATTCCCACACCAGTCGTTGCATTTCCTTGAGCGTCAATATCTACAAGAAGGACTTTTTTACCTACTTGTGCCAATCCAGCCCCTAAATTAACAGATGTTGTTGTTTTTCCAACGCCACCTTTTTGATTGGCAATAGCAATGATTTTTCCCATGATGTCACCTACTTTCAACCTTTCTATCTTATTCTAGTAACAATTATGTTTATTGTAACATGAAATAAAAGTTTTTCTTTTACGTCCTTATTAAACTTCAAAATTTATTTCTAAACTCCTTCTTCATCTAACAAGAAAATATAGTAAAAGAGACCTATCCAATAGGATAAGGTCTCTAACACGCCATTATTATTTTTTCTTCGGAATTTTAATTGTAATTTGATAGTACTCATCAAATTCTTCTTCCGCAGAATTAACATTTAAACCACTGTCAGCAACCATTTGTAATGACTGCCTAATTGTATTCATGGCAATTCTCGTATCTCGACTTACTGCTTTTTGCTTTGCCTTACGCTTCGGTTTGGCTTCCTCTAGTAATTTCGCAATTCGTTCCTCTGTTTGCTTTACATTCAATTGTTTCTCCACAATTTCCTGTAAAACCTTCAGTTGTAATTCCTCATTCTTTAAAGGAATGAGAGCGCGGGCATGACGTTCTGTAATACTTTTTTCTAATAACGCACGTTTTATTTCTTCAGGCAACTTTAACAATCGCAACTTATTTGCGATTGTGGATTGTCCTTTTCCAAGTCGTTGTGCCAATGCTTCTTGTGTTAAATTATGTAACTCAATTAGCTTTTGATATGCCACAGCTTCCTCGATTGCTGTTAGTTCCTCACGTTGCAAGTTTTCAATTAAAGCTACAGAAGCTGTCTCTGTATCATTTAAGTTCTTTATAATTGCAGGAACCTTTTCCCACCCTAACTTTGTTGCCGCACGGAAACGCCTTTCTCCAGCGATAATCTCGTACTTGTCATCCTCATATTGCCTCACAACAATCGGCTGAATCAGCCCATGTGTACGAATCGTTAGTGCTAGCTCTTCAATTCGTGCATCATCAAAAACTGTTCGTGGTTGATAACGGTTAGGGGTAATATTTACTATCGGAATTTCTTGTATTTCTTCATATACCTTTTTATCTATTTCTTCATGGCTTTCGTCTTGTAATTCGAATTCGCTCTCTTTATCTCCAAAGCCAAATAAACGAGAAAACGTATTTTTCATACATATTCCACCACCTTTTAGGCCTATTGACTATTCTCCATAAAATGTTTCCTATGAAACATTTACGTTTTCATTTATATAATTTAATCTTACGTCTAATAAGATTTATTTTTCAATAGGTAATTTATTGGGTGTTCCCGGTTTGCGTGGATATTTCTTTGGTGTCTTGCGCTTTTTCTCGATTAATAAAATATTACGTTCACTTTCTTCAAACGGTAATTGGAACGTAGACATTTCTTTTAAATTCCCGCCTAGCACCTCTAAAGCATACTTGCCATTTTCAATTTCTTCGTTTGCTGCGGCACCTTTCATTGCAATGAATGTTCCCCCAACTTTTACAAGTGGTAAACATAGCTCACTCAATACCGAAAGACGCGCAACTGCACGTGCCATTACAATATCGTACGATTCACGTACACCTTCTTTTTTCCCAAATGTTTCCGCACGATCGTGACAAAACGCAACGTCACCTAATTCCAACTTTTGTGCTAAATGATTTAAGAAGTTAATACGTTTTTGCAATGAGTCTACAATTGTTACTTTTAAGTGCGGGAAACAGATTTTCAAAGGAATACTTGGGAATCCAGCTCCTGCGCCAACATCACAAATTGAGAATGGCTCTGAAAAATCATAATAAAAAGCAGCTGTAATGGAATCAAAAAAGTGTTTTAAATATACTTCCTCTTTCTCCGTAATAGCCGTTAAGTTCATTTTTTCATTCCACTCTACTAATGTTTCAAAGTAGATTTCGAACTGCTCTAACTGTCTAGAAGAGAGGGTGATACCCTTCTCTTCTAGCATAGATTGAAATTGTTCTATGTTCATCTAACAATATCTCCTTACTATTTATTGGTTCGATACTCGCGCAATTTTTCCTTGTTCAATATACACAAGTAAAATAGAAACATCCGCTGGATTCACGCCAGAAATACGTGAAGCCTGCCCCATTGAAAGTGGACGAACATCTTTCAATTTCTGTCTCGCTTCTGAGGCAAGGCTAGAAATCGCATCATAATCAATATCCACAGGGATTTTTTTGTTTTCCATTTTCTTCATACGCTCTACTTGCTGTAAGGATTTTTCGATATATCCTTCGTACTTAATCTGAATTTCAACTTGTTCTGTAATTTCATCACTTAATTCTACTTCACTTGGTACTAAAAGATGAATATGTTCATATGTCATCTCTGGACGACGTAATAAGTCACTTGCACGTATTCCATCTTTCAATTCACTTCCGCCAATACTACGAATTAATTCTTGAACTTCAGGACGTGGTTTAATAATAATGCTGCTTAAACGTTCCTTTTCCTGTTCAATTTTTAATTTTTTATTTGTAAATCGCTCATAGCGCTCTTCTTTAATTAATCCAATTTCACGACCAACTTCAGTTAAACGAAGATCAGCATTATCGTGGCGTAATAATAGGCGATATTCTGCACGAGATGTTAATAAACGATATGGTTCATTTGTACCTTTCGTTACAAGATCATCAATTAAGACACCAATATAAGCATCCGCGCGACCTAAAATAACTTCTTTTTTACCTAAAGAACGACATGCTGCATTAATCCCAGCCATAAGCCCTTGTCCTGCCGCCTCTTCGTAACCAGAAGTTCCGTTAATTTGTCCTGCTGTATATAAATTCTTAATTTTTTTCGTTTCAAGTGTTGGCCATAGTTGTGTTGGCACAATTGCATCATATTCAATTGCATAACCTGTACGCATCATTTCAACGTTTTCTAGGCCAGGTATTGTTCTAAGCATATCACGTTGTACATCTTCTGGTAAGCTTGTGGATAAACCTTGTACATACACTTCTTGTGTATTACGTCCTTCTGGCTCTAAGAAAATTTGATGACGTGGTTTATCATTAAATCTTACTACTTTGTCTTCAATTGAAGGACAATATCTAGGTCCTGTTCCCTTAATCATACCAGAATACATAGCTGAGCGATGTAGGTTTTCATCTATTAAACGATGTGTTTCCGTACTTGTATACGTCAACCAACATGGAATTTGATCCATAATAAATTTTGTCGTTTCAAAAGAGAAAGCTCGTGGTTTATCATCACCTGGCTGAATTTCTGTTTTACTGTAATCAATCGTATTACTATTTACACGCGGAGGTGTACCTGTTTTAAATCTAACAAGATCAAATCCAAGCTCCTCTAAATGCTCGGATAAAGTAATAGATGGTTGTTGATTATTCGGACCGCTCGAATATTTTAAATCTCCCATAATAATCTCACCGCGTAAAAATGTTCCAGTCGTAATTACAACTGTTTTGGCTGTATATTCAGCACCAGCTTGCGTAACTACCCCTTTACATTCGCCATCTTCAACGATTAAACGCTCAACCATTCCTTGGAACAACGTTAAATTTGGTGTTTCTTCAATTGTTTTCTTTAATTCATGCTGGTAAGAAAACTTATCTGCTTGTGCGCGAAGCGCGCGTACAGCTGGTCCTTTACCTGTATTTAACATACGCATTTGAATATATGTTTTATCGATGTTGCGTCCCATTTCTCCGCCTAATGCATCAATTTCCCGAACAACAATCCCTTTTGCTGGTCCACCAACAGAAGGGTTACATGGCATAAACGCTACCATATCTAAATTAATTGTTAACATTAATGTTTTGGAGCCCATTCGTGCTGCCGCAAGACCTGCTTCACATCCTGCATGACCTGCACCGATTACTATGACATCGTATGAACCGGCATTGTATCCCATTGTTTATTCCTCCTAAAAATCTCTATCTTTCTAAAACATCGCTATATTATTTTCCTAAACAAAATTGAGAGAACAACTGGTCAATTAGGCTTTCATGGACGGTATCACCAGTAATTTCACCAAGTATTTCCCACGTTCTTGTTAAATCAATTTGCACCATATCAATTGGAACACCATTTTCTATTGCCTCAATTGCATCTCCAATTGTTTTTCCTGCTTGTGTTAATAATCCAATATGTCTCGCGTTAGAAACATATGTCACATCTGCAGAATCAATTGTTCCTTCAAAGAATAAATCAGCTATTGCCTTTTCAAGCTCATCTATTCCTTGTTCCTCAATTAACGATGTTGTAATAATACGATTTCCCGCTGCCAATTCTATAACACGTTCCATATCGATTACTTGCGATAAATCTGTCTTATTTACAATAACAATGAAATCTTTTCCTTGTACGGCACGGAATAGATCTTCATCCTCATGCGTTAAAGCCTCGCTATAATTAACGACAACTAACACTAAATCAGCTTGACTCATCATTTCCTTTGAACGCTCTACACCAATTCGTTCAACAACATCTTCTGTTTCACGAATCCCGGCTGTATCTATAAGTTTAAGTGGTACACCACGCACATTAACGTACTCTTCAATAACATCACGAGTTGTTCCTGCAATATCAGTTACAATTGCCTTTTTCTCCTGAACAAGACTATTTAATAGCGATGACTTCCCAACGTTAGGTCTACCGATGATTGCAGTAGCAATACCTTCACGTAAAATCTTTCCTTGCTTCGATGTTTCTAATATTTTTGCAATTTCCGTACGAACATGTGTAGCTTTCTCAATTAAAATATTATGTGTCATTTCTTCCACATCATCATATTCCGGGTAATCTATGTTTACCTCAACATGAGCCAACGTTTCTAATATGTCCTGACGCAGACGGCCGATTAATTTAGATAATCGTCCTTCCATTTGATTAATCGCTACGTTCATTGCACGATCTGTTTTTGCACGGATTAAGTCCATAACAGCTTCTGCTTGTGATAAATCAATACGTCCATTTAAAAAAGCACGTTTTGTAAATTCACCAGGCTCCGCTAATCGTACTCCTTGCGCTAAAATAAGCTGCAATACTTTATTTACCGAAACAAGTCCGCCGTGACAGTTAATTTCCACTATATTTTCACGTGTAAAAGTCCTTGGTGCACGCAGAATAGATACCATCACTTCTTCAATAACCTGATTTGTATCTAAATCGACAATATGACCATAATGAATCGTGTGAGAAGGAACCTCTGTTAAATCCTTCCCTTTAAAAATACGATTAACTTTTTCAACCGCATCATCCCCACTTACTCGAACAATGGCAATTGCACCCTCTCCAAGCGCTGTGGAAATCGCGGCAATTGTATCAAATTCCATGTCCTTTCACCTCATTTGCTTATTTATCTCTATTTCAACATGATTATTTTCTTCACTAAATTATTAGAATACCATAACGAACCTATCTACAAAAGAATAATAACTCATTTTATTATGTCCTCATGTAAAAAACACTAAACTTATTCACAGTGGATAAGTTTAGTGTTTTTTAGTTATCCACACCTATTTTCCGCTCAAAAAAACCGGCACTCAATTGAGTAACCGGTCACTTGGAAGATATTACAACATGTCGATGTGGTTCTTTTCCTTCAGAAGTTGTAATGATATTTTGATGATTAGATAATGCTTGGTGGATAATCTTTCGTTCAAAAGATGGCATAGGCTCCAACACAACTCTTTTTTTCGTACTTACTACTTGTTTTGCTAATCGATAAGAAAGTGCTTCTAATGTACCTTTTCTTTTACTACGATAATTTTCAGCATCTAGTGTGATACCAATATACTGCTTCGTACTACGATTCGCCACAAGTTTTGTTAAATACTGCAAAGAATTCAAGGTGTTTCCTCTTTTCCCAATCAAAACACCTATATTTTCGCCAGAAATTGTAAATTTAATTTCGCGTCCTTTTACAATTTTACTAATCTCAGCTTCCACACCCATATCGTGAATAACATTTTTTAAATATTCTTCACATTCTTGAATCGGATCTTTCTTCAATACAACTTCTACTACTGCAGGTCGATTCCCAAATAAACCTAGGAACCCTCTTTTACCCTCATCGATAATATTTATATCTACTCGGTCTTTTGGAACATTTAGTTGCCTTAAAGCATCTTGTACTGCCAGCTCGACTGTTTGTCCTTTAGCAGTAATTACACTCACTTGCTTGATCCTCCTGCCTTACTAGCCTTAATTTCTGGCCCCTTGATCAAGTACATTTGAGCGATACCAAAGATATTACCAACAACCCAGTAAAGTGATAATGCAGCTGGGAAGTTAATTGCAAAGACTAAGATCATAATTGGCATAAGCCAAATCATCATTGCCATTTGCGGATTTTGACCAGCTGTTCCTGCCATTGCAAGCTTTTGCTGAATAAATGTCGTAATTGCCGCGACAACCGGTAAGATATAGTACGGATCTGCCTGCCCTAAATCGAACCATAAAAATGTATGCTTACTAATTTCAGCTGTTCTCATAATCGCATGGTAAAACGCGAATAAAATAGGCATTTGAACAAATATCGGTAAACATCCTGCTAATGGGTTTACACCATTTTTTTGATATAACTGCATCATTTCTTGTTGTAGTTTTTGCTGTGTTGCTTGATCTTTAGAACTATATTTCTCTTTTAACTTCACCATTTCTGGTTGTAACGCCTGCATTGCTTTCGTACTCTTCGTTTGTTTAATCATTAATGGTAATAATGCAAAACGAATGATAAGAGTTGTAACAACGATTGCTAAACCGTAATTACTACCAAATAAGTTGGCAAAATACGTAATTAACTGAGAAAGCGGGTATACGAAATATTCATTCCAAATTCCAGTGCTTTTCGGTGTAATCGGCTGCTTCACTTCACTACAGCCAGTAGCAATTGCCATTAATACAATAACCATGGCTAGTAAACCTATTTTCTTTTTCAAAGCCTGCTCCTCCTTGTTTCGGTATGTATATAGTGTAATTCATTTCCTTACGCTACTTTTTTATTCTTTTCATACCAGAGCGTTTAAAGACATGAATTAAGCTTTTCTTTAATTCTTCATATGTCATCTCTGCACAAGGCTTCCTTGCTATTATAACAAAATCTTTTCCAGAATCTATCTCATCTTTTAATTCTGTGATCGACTGGCGAATCATACGTTTAATTCGGTTACGCACTACTGCATTTCCTATTTTCTTGCTGACAGAAAGGCCAATACGAAAGTTTGGCTGCTCTCCCTTATCTAGTTGATAGACAACAAGCTGACGGTTAGCATTCGATTTTCCTTTTTGAAAAACCGTCTGGAATTCATCATTCTTTTTTATACGATATTTTTTCTTCATATCAATTGACACTCCTGTAGTTCATCAGTGGAAATTCACTATTATTAGAAAAAAAGACCACTGAACGATCAGTGGTCTACGCAGATAATACTTTTCTTCCTTTACGACGACGAGCTGCTAGCACTTTACGTCCGTTCGCTGTGCTCATACGGCTGCGGAAACCATGTACTTTGCTGCGCTTACGTTTATTTGGTTGGTAAGTTCTTTTCATTATATGACACCTCCCTGAGGAATATCTGTTAAAGACAGTCCTATAAATTATAGTTAATCAACTAGGAAAATGTCAATGGTTCTCGAAATTTTCATCAAATATTCATTTTGAACCTATTCACATACTTTTTCACAGACCCTATATTTCCTTGTGGATAAATGTTTTTTCTTGGTTTTTATATCCACAAACCCTTTTCGTACTTTTACACAGTATATCGTGTTGTGGACAAGTTTATTCCACAAGGTATTGATTTTGTGGATAACTTTCTTAAATTCATTGCTATAGCTACTTTTTTTTGATATTATAGTTGTGTTTTCACTTTGAATAAGTTTTCCACACCTTTATCTTATCCACAATTTGTGTATAACATGTGGACAGTTTTAATCACATGTGGGTAAATACTTATCCACATTTGCTTTTTTTGTCGAAAACCCTATCTCATATACAAACGACGTTTTTAGGTTTTAAAATACGTTTCGTATAAATATACATTTTATATTTATTTAGGTTGTACATTTGTTGCGCAACCTTATTCTTTTACCATCTTAGTAAAGGAGGGACACCTTTGGAAAACATCTCTGATTTATGGAACAGCGCCTTAAAAGAACTAGAAAAAAAGGTCAGTAAACCAAGTTATGAAACATGGTTAAAATCAACAACCGCACATAATTTAAAGAAAGACGTGTTAACAATTACAGCTCCAAATGAATTCGCTCGTGATTGGTTAGAATCTCATTATTCAGAGCTAATTTCGGAAACACTTTATGATTTAACGGGGGCAAAATTAGCTATTCGCTTTATTATTCCCCAAAGTCAAGCTGAAGAGGAGATTGATCTTCCTCCTTCTAAACCAAATTCAGCACAAGATGATTCTAATCATTTACCACAGAGTATGCTAAATCCAAAATATACGTTTGATACATTTGTTATTGGCTCTGGTAACCGTTTTGCTCACGCTGCTTCATTGGCCGTAGCTGAAGCGCCAGCTAAAGCATATAATCCACTCTTTATTTACGGGGGAGTTGGACTCGGAAAGACCCATTTAATGCATGCAATTGGTCATTATGTAATTGAACATAACCCAAACGCAAAGGTTGTATATTTATCATCAGAAAAATTTACAAATGAATTCATTAATTCTATTCGTGATAATAAAGCGGTCGATTTTCGTAATAAATACCGTAATGTAGATGTTTTATTGATAGATGATATTCAATTTCTAGCAGGAAAAGAACAAACTCAAGAAGAGTTTTTCCATACATTCAATGCATTACACGAAGAAAGTAAACAAATTGTAATTTCAAGTGATCGGCCACCAAAAGAAATTCCAACTTTAGAAGATCGTCTTCGTTCTCGCTTTGAATGGGGACTCATTACGGATATTACGCCACCAGATTTAGAAACACGAATTGCAATTTTACGTAAAAAAGCAAAGGCTGAAGGACTCGATATACCAAATGAGGTTATGCTTTATATTGCAAATCAAATTGATTCAAACATTCGTGAACTAGAAGGTGCACTTATCCGAGTTGTAGCTTATTCATCTTTAATTAACAAAGATATTAATGCTGATTTAGCAGCTGAAGCACTTAAAAATATTATTCCAAATTCTAAACCAAAAATTATCTCCATTTATGATATTCAAAAGGCTGTCGGGGACGTTTATCAAATAAAACTGGAAGATTTCAAGGCGAAAAAGCGAACAAAATCAGTTGCCTTCCCTCGCCAAATTGCAATGTATTTATCACGCGAACTTACAGATTACTCCTTACCTAAAATCGGTGAAGAATTTGGTGGACGTGATCATACAACAGTTATCCATGCTCATGAAAAAATTTCTAAGCTGCTTAAAACGGATACGCAATTACAAAAACAAGTTGAAGAAATTAACGATATTTTAAAGTAGTAGCTGAATAGTGTGAATAACTTCCCTTGTTTTACGCACAGTCTATCCACATGTAGATAGACTGTTTTTACATCGTTTAACGGGGTTATCCACATATCCACAGGCCCTATTACTATTACTACTATTTTTTATCTTTATTAATTAAATAAAATATTATACTTACCGGAGGTTTTTCTTTATGCGTTTTACAATACAAAAAGACTATCTTGTAAGAAGTGTACAAGATGTAATGAAGGCTGTTTCTTCTCGTACAACAATTCCGATCCTTACAGGAATTAAAGTTGTCGCTACGGAAGAAGGAGTTACGTTAACAGGAAGCGATGCTGATATTTCTATTGAATCTTTTATCCCAGTTGAAGACAATGGAAAAGAGATCGTAGAAGTAGCACAATCAGGAAGTATTATTTTACAAGCAAAATATTTTAGTGAGATTGTAAAAAAATTACCTAAAGAGACTGTCGAAATTTCTGTGGAAAATCATTTTATGACAAAAATAATTTCTGGAAAATCAGAGTTTAATTTAAATGGTTTAGATTCTGCTGAATATCCATTGTTACCACAAATTGAAGAACACCATGTTTTTAAGATTCCAACAGATTTACTGAAACATATGATCAGACAAACTGTATTTGCAGTTTCCACTTCTGAAACAAGACCGATCTTGACAGGTGTAAACTGGAAAGTATATAACAGCGAATTAACTTGCATTGCTACAGATAGTCACAGGTTAGCTCTTCGAAAAGCGAAAATCGAAGGAATCGCAGATGAATTTCAAGCGAGTGTTGTTATTCCAGGTAAAAGCTTAAATGAATTAAGCAAAATTCTAGATGAGTCTGAAGAAATGGTAGATATCGTTATTACGGAGTATCAAGTATTATTCCGTACAAAGCATTTATTATTCTTCTCAAGATTGTTAGAAGGTAATTATCCGGATACAACTCGTTTAATTCCAGCCGAAAGTAAAACAGATATTTTTGTAAATACAAAAGAATTTTTACAAGCAATTGATCGTGCATCTTTATTAGCAAGGGATGGTCGTAATAATGTTGTAAAATTATCAACTTTAGAACAGGAAATGCTAGAAATTTCTTCGAATTCACCAGAAATCGGGAAAGTAGTAGAAGAAGTTCAATGTGAAAAAGTGGATGGGGAAGAGTTAAAAATATCTTTTAGTGCAAAATATATGATGGATGCACTAAAAGCTTTAGATAGTACTGAAATTAAAATTAGCTTTACTGGTGCGATGAGACCATTCTTAATTCGTACAGTAAATGATGAGTCCATTATTCAATTAATTTTACCGGTTCGTACTTACTAAGTAAGAAGTAAGGGTTGCTAGTTTTCAGATACTAGTAGCCCTTATTTGATTTTTGGGTATTACTTTCCTAATGTTAGTTTATTTAGTACAATGAAAGAATGAACACTTTCAGAAAGTGAGCGATTTTATGAAACGTATTAAAATTTCAACAGAGTATATTACACTAGGACAATTTTTGAAGTTAGCCGATGTAATTGATACAGGTGGCGCTGTAAAATGGTTTTTACAAGAATATGAAGTGTACGTGAATCAAGAACTTGAAAATAGAAGAGGTCGCAAATTATATGCGAACGATATTATTGAAATTCCAGGAAGCGGAAGTTTCCAAGTTCAGGCATAAAGGGGGAGCCCTTTGTTTATTTCAGAAATACAATTAAAAAACTATCGCAATTATGAAAAGTTAGAGCTTTCCTTTGAAGATAAAGTGAATGTGATTATCGGTGAAAACGCACAAGGGAAAACGAATTTGATGGAAGCTATTTATGTTTTAGCGATGGCGAAATCTCATAGAACCTCTAATGATCGCGAGCTTATCCGTTGGGATGAAGACTTCGGTCAAATTAAAGGGAAATTACAAAAGAGAAATAGTTCTTTGTCTTTGGAATTAAATATTTCGAAAAAAGGTAAAAAGGCAAAATTAAATCAACTTGAACAACAAAAATTGAGTCAATATATTGGTATGATGAATGTTGTCATGTTTGCCCCAGAAGATTTAAATCTTGTAAAAGGAAGCCCTCAAGTAAGAAGACGCTTTTTAGATATGGAATTAGGCCAAATAGCTCCAATCTATTTGTATGAATTGAGTCAATATCAAAAGGTGCTCACGCAACGAAATCACTTGCTGAAAAAGATGCAAGGGAATAGTAAGAATGAGGAAACGATGTTGGATGTATTTACACTTCAACTTATTGAGCATGGTGCAAAAATATTGCAAAAACGGTTTGAGTTTTTGCATTTACTACAAGAATGGGCAGCTCCAATTCATCGCGGTATAAGCCGCGGATTAGAAGAATTAGAAATTGTCTATAAACCAAGTGTAGATGTATCAGAATCAATGGATTTGTCGAAAATAAAAGAAGTATACTATGAAAATTTTCAATCTGTGAAACAACGTGAGATTTTCCGTGGTACGACTTTAATTGGTCCTCATCGTGATGATTTACAATTCTTCGTTAATAGTAAAAATGTTCAAGTCTTTGGTTCGCAAGGACAACAACGAACGACCGCACTGTCCCTAAAATTAGCTGAAATTGAATTGATTTACTCAGAAGTTAAGGAATATCCGATTCTTTTATTGGATGATGTATTATCAGAATTAGATGATTATCGTCAATCGCATCTGTTAAATACAATTCAAGGAAAAGTGCAAACATTTGTGACAACGACGAGTGTCGACGGAATTGAACACGAAACATTAAAAGAAGCGAAAACAATTCATGTAACGAACGGCACGGTAGATTGTGAAATAGATAGGGCGTAATCCCTATTTAAATGGAAAAGTAGGTGATCTTTGTGTCAATGGAACAAAAGCAAATGGAAGAAAACTCATATGATGAAAGTCAGATACAGGTACTTGAAGGATTAGAAGCGGTTCGAAAACGCCCTGGGATGTATATTGGATCTACAAGTGGTAAAGGACTTCACCATCTTGTGTGGGAAATCGTCGATAATAGTATCGATGAAGCACTTGCAGGGTATTGTGATGAAATTAACGTTAGTATCGAAGAAGATAATAGTATTCTTGTAACGGATAATGGACGTGGTATTCCAGTTGGTATACAAGAAAAAATGGGACGTCCTGCTGTAGAAGTTATAATGACCGTTCTTCATGCTGGTGGTAAGTTTGGCGGTGGCGGTTATAAAGTTTCCGGTGGTTTGCATGGTGTTGGGGCATCTGTAGTAAATGCTCTATCAACAGAACTAGAGGTATTTGTACATCGTGAAGGCAAAATCCATTATCAAAAATACGAAAGAGGTATCCCGGTTGCGGATTTAAAAGTCATTGGTGACACAGATCAAACAGGGACGATAACTCGATTTAAACCAGATCCAGAAATTTTTCAGGAAACAATAGTATACGAATTTGATACGTTAGCAACTCGTATGCGCGAATTAGCATTTTTAAATCGTAATATTAAATTAACAATTGAAGATAAACGTGAACATAAACAGAAGAAAGAATTCCATTATGAAGGTGGAATTAAATCATATGTTGAACATTTAAATCGTTCAAAACAGCCAATTCATGAAGAACCTGTATATGTAGAGGGTTCAAAAGATGGTATTCAGGTTGAAGTTGCGCTTCAATATAACGAAGGATACACAAATCATATTTACTCATTTACAAATAATATTCATACGTATGAAGGTGGTACACATGAGGTAGGATTTAAAACAGCCTTAACTCGTGTGATCAACGATTATGGTCGTAAAAATAATATTTTAAAAGATGCGGATAGTAATTTAACTGGTGAAGATGTTCGTGAAGGTTTAACAGCGATTGTGTCAATTAAACATCCAAATCCACAATTCGAAGGACAAACGAAGACGAAACTTGGAAATAGTGAAGCAAGAACAATTACAGAGTCAGTATTCTCAGAGGCATTTGAAAAGTTCTTACTGGAAAATCCGAATGTTGCACGTAAGATTATAGATAAAGGGACGATGGCAGCGCGTGCGCGTGTAGCAGCTAAAAAGGCTCGTGAGTTAACTCGCCGAAAGAGTGCTTTAGAAGTTTCAAGTTTACCAGGAAAATTGGCAGATTGTTCTTCTAAAGATCCAGCAATTAGTGAAATCTATATCGTAGAGGGTGACTCTGCGGGTGGGTCTGCAAAACAAGGGCGTGATCGTCATTTCCAAGCAATTTTACCGCTGAAGGGTAAAATTATTAATGTTGAAAAGGCACGCTTAGATAAGATTTTATCAAATGATGAAGTTCGTACAATTATTACGGCGATTGGTACAAATATCGGCGGAGACTTCGCTATTGAAAAAGCACGCTATCATAAAGTTATTATTATGACGGATGCCGATGTTGATGGTGCGCATATTCGTACCCTATTATTAACGTTCTTCTATCGCTATATGCGTCAAATAATTGAGTGCGGTTATATATATATTGCACAGCCACCTTTGTTTAAAGTACAACAAGGTAAGAAAATTCAATATGCTTACAATGATAAGGAACTTGAAAAAATCTTAGCTGAATTACCAGCCCAACCTAAGCCGGGGATTCAGCGTTATAAAGGTCTAGGGGAAATGAATCCAACTCAGTTATGGGAGACGACAATGGACCCAGAAGTACGTTCATTACTTCAAGTTTCACTTCAAGATGCAATTGAAGCGGATGAAACATTTGAAATTTTGATGGGAGATAAAGTAGAGCCACGTCGTAACTTTATCCAAGAAAATGCAAAATACGTGAAAAACCTTGATATTTAAATGGGTAATGACAGGAATCTAAGTATTCCTGTCTTCTACATATAAATCAATGTATGTGTAACGGAAATGTAAGAGGAGGTGCTGGTTGATGTCAGACAATCAACAACAAGCACGAATTCGAGAAATTAATATTAGTCATGAAATGCGTACCTCGTTTTTAGATTACGCAATGAGTGTTATCGTATCTCGTGCATTACCAGATGTTCGTGATGGATTAAAACCTGTGCATCGTAGGGTTTTATATGCGATGAATGATTTAGGAATTACAGCTGATAAAGCGTATAAAAAATCAGCGCGTATTGTCGGTGAAGTAATCGGTAAGTATCACCCTCACGGTGATTCAGCTGTTTACGAGACGATGGTACGTATGGCGCAAGATTTTAGTCAACGTTATATGCTTGTTGATGGGCATGGTAACTTTGGTTCTGTTGATGGTGATTCAGCAGCAGCGATGCGTTATACAGAAGCAAGAATGTCTAAGATTTCTATGGAATTAATACGTGATATTTCAAAAAATACGATTGATTATCAAGATAACTATGATGGTTCTGAAAGAGAGCCAATTGTATTGCCAGCGCGTTTCCCTAATTTATTAGTGAATGGCACGACAGGTATTGCGGTAGGTATGGCAACGAATATTCCACCGCATCAACTCGGTGAAGTAATTGATGGTGTATTGGCACTAAGCCATAATCCCGACATTACGATTGCGGAATTAATGGAGTTTATTCCAGGACCAGATTTTCCAACAGCAGGTTTAATTTTGGGACGAAGTGGGATTCGAAGAGCGTATGAAACAGGTAGAGGCTCTATTATGCTTCGAGCTAAAGTTGAAATTGAAGAGAAGTCAAATGGTAAACAATCTATTCTCGTAACTGAACTACCTTATCAAGTTAATAAGGCGCGATTAATTGAAAAAATTGCAGAATTAGTTCGTGATAAGAAAATTGAAGGTATTACGGATTTACGTGATGAGTCAGATCGAAACGGTATGCGTATTGTTATGGAAGTACGCCGCGATGCCAATGCCAATGTACTATTAAATAATCTATATAAACATACAGCACTTCAAACAAGTTTCGGTATTAATATGTTGTCTCTTGTAAATGGAGAGCCACAAGTACTAAATTTAAAACAAAATTTATATCATTACTTGGAGCATCAGAAGGTAGTAATTCGTCGACGTACTGCTTATGAATTAGAAAAAGCAGAGGCGCGTGCTCATATTTTAGAAGGATTACGAATTGCTCTAGATCATCTAGATGAAGTTATTACGTTAATTCGTAGTTCGAAAACAGCAGATATTGCAAAACAGAGCTTAATGGAACGTTTCGGTTTAAGTGAGAAACAAGCACAAGCAATTTTAGATATGCGTCTGCAACGTTTAACAGGATTAGAACGTGAAAAAATTGAGCAAGAATATCAAGACTTAATGAAGTTAATCGCTGAATTAAAAGCAATCTTAGCAGATGAAGAGAAAGTTCTTGAGATTATTCGTGAAGAATTAACGGAAGTAAAAGAACGCTTCAATGATAAGAGACGAACGGAAATTACAATTGGTGGCATGGAATTTATTGAAGATGAAGATTTGATTCCAGAGCAAAACATCGCTATTACGTTAACTCATAATGGTTATATTAAGAGGTTACCGGCTTCTACGTATAAAACACAGAACCGTGGTGGACGTGGTGTGCAAGGAATGGGAACAAATGATGATGATTTCGTAGAGCATTTATTAACTACTTCTACGCATGATCACATTTTATTCTTTACTAATAAAGGGAAAGTATACCGTACGAAAGGATATGAAATCCCAGAGTATAGTCGTACAGCAAAAGGTATACCTATTATTAACTTATTAGGTGTAGATAAGGGTGAATGGATTAACGCCATTATTCCAATTCGTGAATTTGGTGATGATGAATTCTTATTCTTCACAACAAAACAAGGTATTTCTAAGAGAACGCCACTTTCATCATTTGCAAATATACGTACGAATGGTTTAATCGCCATCTCTCTTCGTGAAGAGGATGAAGTAATATCTGTACGTTTAACATCTGGTGATAAGGATATTATTGTAGGAACAAGCAATGGTATGTTAATTCGCTTTAACGAGCAAGATGTGCGTTCTATGGGACGTAATGCGGCTGGTGTAAAAGCAATTACATTAGGTGATGAAGATCAAGTTGTAGGCATGGAAATTGTCGAAGAGGATGTAAATGTTCTAATCGTAACGAAAAATGGTTATGGAAAACGTACACCTATTGATGAATACCGTCTACAAAGCCGTGGTGGTAAAGGTCTGAAGACTTGTAATATTACAGATAAAAACGGTAAATTAGTAGCCGTTAAATCTGTAACAGGTGAAGAAGATATCATGTTAATTACGGCAGCAGGTGTTATTATTCGTATGCCAGTTGATCAAATCTCTCAAATGGGACGTAATACACAAGGTGTTCGTCTAATTCGATTAGAGGATGAGCAAGAGGTAGCGACGGTAGCGAAAGCACAGAAAGATGAAGAAGAGGAATCTAATGAAGAGGTTTCTTCTGAAGAATAAGAGGGGGATTTTTCCTCCTCTTATTTTTTTATAATAATACTTGCATAGCAATGGAAAACTCTATATAATAGGCAGAGTCAGCAAATGAGAGATACAAATTATCTTAAAAAACTTGTTGACGAAAATAATATACTATGATATATTATGTAAGTCGCTGAAACGCGATGTTGAACTTTGAAAACTAAACGAAACAAACAACGTGAA
>NZ_QOZX01000017.1:0-58211 GCF_008368895.1 Bacillus sp. BB081 | reverse complement strand
TAGTAAATAATACAAAATATATGTTTCTTACAAATCATTACTAAATATCAGTTCTAGGGATTGTAATGCCTTTTATGGATTTTTCATCAAAAATAGAACTTAATCCACGAATAATCACGTGTTTCAAATACAATATCTTTATCTGTTGAACGACCCTATCTCTCCTTAAAAAGTCTTGTTCTTACCCTATTTCTTAACAAGGACTTTAACTCAAGTTGTCTTTTCTTTATAAAAAATAGCCTACCTATTTCCGTAGGCAGACTATATCTTTATTACACCATACAAAAGTATACTCTCTACTCTACTCGAACTTTATGTAATGATACAGATTAAAAATAAATTATTATCTTTTCTATATTCTTATCACTGATTTTTTGTTCATAAATTCGTAACACATATATATGAGTTATCATGCTAAAATTAGTTTATTCAAAAGAAGTTATTCTTAATGCATCGATAATTTTTAATACCCTGTTTAAAGCCTCGCCCCCCTGCGAGGCTTTTTCCTATTTAACTAAAATAGTAGTTATCAACCGTTACTATGCTGCTACACATCCTACTTTTAGCTATTCAGCATCAGCGCACGTAAAATTCTTTCCTCCATCATTTGATTTACAAATATTATTTATAGATTTTTCGGTTATTCTTTCATTTTCATTAGAAACTCGATCTAAGTCCATTCGAAATACTTGTTCCGGATTCTCTTTTGAATTCCCTTCAATATGAATTGTACGATCGAACATCTCAGCCGTGAAGCTACTAGATGTATTTATCATTTCTACTCCATTATTTTCACCTACATAGCGTTCAACTACTTTTTCGGCTTCTTTAAGTTGTTGAGATGTAGGATATGGTATAGATTCCGCTAATATGACTACACCTACTAAATATGTAATATACAAACCACCTGCAATCAAGATCACTTTCTTTACTGTTTTATTAATCATGCTCTAACTCCCTTTGCTTCTTTTGCTATTAAAATATATAACTTTCCTAATTTCTATCAATTTCTTTTTAGTACATAACATTTATTTTACATTTTATAAAAAACACCTCTTTTACTAATTTTCAATTTGATATTAACATGTTATTTATCGTTTTTCAATAAATAATTATTATTAAACAATTTATTTTTACTGTTTTTTAGTTCTGATTCAATCTAAAAACAACCGACTTATTTAATTCCACTACATGATGCTAGTTTTGTTAATGGTACAACACTTCTTGTTGATGGAGGCTATACTGCACATTAATTTTAAAACTTTAAAGCATATCTCTAAGAAATATATAGTCTTCAACAAAAAAAGCACCGTCACAAGTGACAGTGCTTTTTTTATGTAAGAGCAGCCAGAAGATATCTTCTAGCCTACTCCCATTTATAAGTCCAAAATTGTTCAAGTTGCAGCCATTTTAATGTTGCTGCATCTTTATTTTTGATTTTTGCATGTGTTTCTTCTAGCATCGCTTCTGTTTGTGAACGATGCGCACCTAGTGCAGCTAATTTATGCTCGAATACTTCACTAATATTATTTACAACATCCGGCTCACCTAATACAGCTTCACGATTTCTCGTAATCGCAACTGCATGAATGACTGGACGTTCTTCTTTTGACATACGTGATACAGCGCGAACGACAGCGCGGCCAAATGCATCGTGATCTGGATGTACGCCGTGCTCTGGATAAAATGTAATAATTCGAGATGGGTTTACTTCTTGAATGATTGCTTCAATTTTATCTGCAACGAAATCAACATCTTCAAATTCTAACGTTTTATCATGGAAACCAAGCATTCTTAAATCTTGAATTCCCATCGCTTCACATGCATCTTTTAATTCTTTTTCACGGATATTTGGAATTGTTTCACGGTTAGCGAATACGTTTTTCCCCATGTTACGTCCCATTTGTCCTAAAGTACCACATGCATACGTTACAGGTACTCCTTGATCTGTTAATAAGCGAATTGTTCCTCCCGCAGCAAATGCTTCATCATCTGGATGCGGAAATACAACAAGTACATGTCTCTCCATAAGTTTCCCTCCTTCTTACTTAAATGGCGTTAAGCTTAACTCAAGTGCAACTGCTAAGCGGCCTTGGTTATCATGCCCTGCAAGTAATAAACGCTCTTTATCGTCTACTTCCCAGTGCGTAATACCTTCTGCATATACCCAGCCATGATCCATTTTCAAACCAACTCGGTATGGATTCGTTCCAGTAATCTTCCCGCGTTCAAAGCGAATAATTGCATTTCGAATGAATGCTCCAACTGTCATCATCTTTTCGTTAAAGTGTGACGCATACGCTCCGTTCGTTGTTTCTAAATGAATATATACATCTTTATTTACAAAACGTTCAATTTCATTTTGAATAAGAGAACTATCTTTTACTATTTCCATCGGAATTCACCTCTTTAAACCATTTTACGCAAAAATAATGTAAATTGCTATCTCTATATTAGAGGACAACGCTCACTTTTCCTAATAATTTGCACTGTGTTTTTTATATTTTTTATATGATATGTAAAAAATATATTTTTTCCTTCACTTTGTTAAATAGTTTTCTTTCTTTTTTGAATTTGCTACAATATATTTTATCCCGTATTTATGCAGCGAGATACATTTCGACAATTGAATACATACTTTAAAGAAGGTGACATGATTGGAACAATCAGCACATGAAGTAGCAAATTGGCAATATTATTTTGCAATTGCCGTATTTTTAATCACGTACGGATTTATTATTTCTGAGAAATTGAATCGTGCTGTAATCGCACTATTCGGAGCTGCTATTATGATTATTTTTGGAGTTGTAGATTTACATACTGCTTTCACATCACATATTCAATGGGAAACGATCACCCTTTTAATTGGGATGATGATTCTCGTACATATTACGAGTCAATCAGGCGTATTTGAATTTGTGGCCATTAAAACAGCGAAGGCAGCTGGTGGAAAACCAATCCGCATTTTATTATTACTATCCCTATTAACTGCTGTCGGTTCTGCCTTTTTGGACAACGTAACGACCGTTCTACTAATCGTTCCTGTTACACTGTCCATTACACGTATTTTAAAAGTAAACCCTGTTCCTTATTTGATTTCGGAAGTACTATTTTCAAATCTAGGTGGAACAGCAACATTAATCGGTGATCCACCTAACATTATGATTGGATCAGCAAACAAGCATTTAGACTTTAATGCCTTTTTACTAAACTTAGCTCCAATCGTAATCATTATCTCTATCGTTACACTTAGTATCATTTACTTTATGTATCGCAACAAACTAAAAACAACACCTGAACAAATCGAAAAACTAATGGCGTTGAACGAAAAAGATTATATTAAAGATCAAAGCCTCCTTTTAAAATCCATTTCAATTTTAGGACTAACTATTTTAGGCTTTATCCTTCATTCTGTTATTCATGTAGACGCTGCGGTTATCGCGATGACAGGCGCTACACTTCTTATGCTAATTGGCGTGAAAGAACATGATATTGAAGATGTATTTGCCCACGTTGAATGGGTAACCATTTTCTTCTTCGCTGGATTATTCGTTCTCGTTGGCGGGTTAATTGATATCGGGCTTATTTCTTCACTCGCAAAAGAAGTGCTCGACGTAACGAACGGTGATATCGGTTTCGCTGCTATACTTATTTTATGGGTATCAGGCATCGCCTCTGCGACGATTGACAATATCCCATTTGTCGCAACGATGATCCCGCTCATTCAAGATTTAGCTACAGGACTCGGACTATCTGTCGACTCTCCGCAAATTGAAGTACTATGGTGGGCGTTATCACTTGGAGCTTGCTTAGGAGGAAACGGAACATTAATCGGAGCATCCGCAAACGTAGTCGTTGCTGGTATTGCAAAACGTGAAGGACATGCTTTTTCATATATGGACTTCTTAAAAATTGGTTTACCGTTAACAATCATTGCATTACTATTATCACATGCTTATATATATTTACGTTATTTAATGTAAATGCTATAGTGCGTGAAATTATATCGACGATTTTCTAATTATATCGTTGATTCGACAGAGAATATCGACTTACCGACAAATAACGACAATGAAAAAGGTATGCAGCTCTAAATTGCATACCTTTTTTTCGTTCACCAAAATATACCGATAATTGCTAATCCACCTAAAATCATACCACCAATTTGTCCGACGATTGTTGGTGATAATTGAACACCTTTTCTCACCTCAACGACCGGTCTTTCGTGCCTTAGTTGCTGCACTTCACTTTGAAGCTGATGTACACTTCCGTGTAATTCTTTAATTAGTTCCTTTAATTCAGCAACCTCTTCATTTACTGGTTTTGCTTTTTCTAAATTCATTTTGCATAGCTCCTTTTTCTCTAATCGACACATTGTAAAAATTCTCCAACAAGTGCTCTTTTTCCTTTCTTCACAGTCTCATTTCTAAATTATTCATATAATAGGTTTAAGAATTAATTTTAGAAAAAACTTAAATTTGTAACTATACCTATTTATAAATCAGAATTTTCAGTTATAATTAATAGAGTAATTACATTTTATACCAATTAATTAAAAAGGAGGAATTCTACTTGACTATTCTATCTATCAATAATTTATCCAAAAGTTACAAACATAAAAAAATACTAGATGGAATTAACCTCACAATCAGCTCCCCAGGAATTTGGGCTTTAGTAGGCCCTAACGGTGTTGGTAAAACTACTTTTTTAAATGTAGTTACCAACCTTTTGCCCGCTACATCCGGAAATATTGAACTCATGGGGAAATCTAACAAAGATGTTTCAGTGTTTAAAGACGTTTCTTTTTTACAAGACAATTCTGTACTATATGACTATTTAAACGGCTACGACCACCTTGCATTCATTTGTGATGCGCAAAAAATTTTAAAAGAACGCATGAATGAAGTTGTAAAATACGTAGGAATGGAAAGTTATGTAAAGATGAAAATCAAAGATTACTCCTTAGGTATGAAACAACACCTTCTCTTAGCGATGGCAATTTTAAACAAACCAAAGCTTATGTTCCTTGATGAACCTCTGAATGGCTTGGATCCAACTAGCGCTATACTGATGAGGAAAATTTTATTACGTTTAGTAGATGAAGGTACGACGATAATTCTTTCTTCTCATAACTTATCAGAAATTGACCGTGTTACAAAGAAGATTCTTTTTTTAAAAGACGGCAAATTAATAGAAGAAGATATGACAAAGTACGAAAAAATTTATTATCACTTCTTATTTTCAGATTTAAAACACACACAACACGTTTTATTACAAGAAAACGTACAAACAGTGTTAACTAAGAATAGCCTTCGAATCCAATTAGAACACCACACCATCCAAGACCTTATTACTATATTTCATTCTCATCAAATTAATATTATTGATATCCAAAAAGAAGTTATCGGTTCTGAAAAAAGATATGAAGAAGTATTTAATGTATGTGGTGATAAGACATGAAAATATTTCTATTCGAACTAAAAAAAATGCTCTACTCTAATATTCTCTTTACTTTAATCATTGCTACTATACTAATCATCTGCGGGTTATTTCTTCATAATGCGCTTAAACAAGAAATAGTCCAAATGAAAAAAATCGAATTATTTTCTAAATATGAAACAGAAGTTTCTAATCAAGTTATAAGAGATCAAGAGGACTTAAAAAAAGGACCTAACGCAAAAATCGAATCTCGATTAGCAATCGGACTTCCGCTATTAAAACATTTAAATCAACTTATACAAGAAGTAAAAGATAACAAGTGAAAAAATGAATTACAGACTGAAATGAAAGTGTATGACTTAGCTATGCGCTTTGAACGAGTAGAAGGAGGTTTCTCAGCTAGCGAAAAAGATATGAAAAAAGCAATTCAACTGAATAAAATCTTATTACAACAAGGTTTGCCAAAAGAAGACCTTGACCTTTCCATTCAACCATCTCTATTTATGAAAAAAGTAATTTCACTACTACTCAATGCCCCAGGATTTCTTATTTTACTACTCTTACTAGGTACAGTCATTACGAAAGAATTTGAAGACCATACGATTAAGCTAGCCTATACTTTACCTATTTCTCGTAGTCACTATATCTTAATAAAATTTTTCAGTTTACTTGTTGTTAGTCTCCTATGGATTTTACTAGTATTTTCACTATCTTATATATTACCGACAATATTCGGAAAATCTATCGGTAATATTTTTAATTACCCGCTTTTCACAAAAACAGAAACTATTATTAGTTCAGGTACATACTTAAAAACAGCTCTCGCTTACAGTCTATGTTATTCCACTGTAGCTATTTCCTTTTTAGTGCTCATTGGATTTTGGATAAGAAATACTCTTGTTACATATTTAATTCTCACTTTTATTTTGAGCAGTGGTTTCATTTTATCAAAAATTGGCTTTAATCCGTTTCTATCTCCCCTTTCCTATCAACAAATAGATCGCGTCATTTTAGATAATAATGGATATTATCCATTAGGTGCAGTGATGTTAATCGGAAGTACATTTTTGCTCTTACTATGTGCCATATGCATGAATCGAAAGCGGGGGGTGTAATATGAAACAACTCTTCCAATTTGAATTCAAAAAATATTTCAAGAAAAAAACAACATGGATTGCAGTACTAACCTCTATTTTTTTCATTAGCAGCTTATATTTCTTGAATTATTCTGTCGCGGAAGATATCCAGCGTGGGAATTTATCATTTGCACAAAATAGCGTTAACATTTCTCAACAGGCTTTAAAAGAACTAGAACTGCAAAAGATTGAAGCTGAACAGAATGGCGATGTTGAAAAAATTACAGAAAATAAATTAGCTATTCAAGAATCTCAGCAATCTCTTTCACAGAAAAACAAATGGATTGCGAACTATTCTCAAAGTAATTGGCAAGACATATATGAAGAGAATATAAATCATTTACAATTTATGTTTAAGAGCTCAAAAGGCACTAACACATTCAATTACGCAATTGAGAAACAATATATTTCCTTATTTACAGCACGGGCAACGTTGGAAGAATTATTATTACTGAAAAAAAATAAAGCTGAACCATTCATTCAACATACCATTTATACCCCCTTCCTATTTACAATTTACGATCAATTTACAGGGAGTGCCTTAGAATATTGGGAAAAGGATACTATGCGTTATGGCACAACTGGATCTTTATTTTTATATCAAATAATCCAGTACTACTATATACCAGTACTTATTTTATTTGGATGCTTTATTTTTGGAAATAATATTTCTTCTGAAATGAATAATAAGAAGCGCGGTTTGCATTTTTACTATACTTTGCCTATTAAACGAAAATCATTATTTATAACAAAGTATTTTAGTGGATTCCTTTCTACACTTGTTTTCGTTTTACTAATGCTACTCATTCCTTTGTTATGTAGCTATTTCACGAAAGGAATCGGAAATTTTAATTATCCAGTCCTTGTATACGAAGGATCCGAGCCTAATCCATTTGGCAGTGAATATAATAGTTTAAATCCCATTAAAGATCAATTTCACTTTATCACTTTGAAAAATTACTTCGGACAAGTATTATTACTAACTGTTGTACTAACATTTTTTCTATATTCTTTTTACTATATTTCATCACTTTTACTAAAAAGCTTAAGTATTACAACGCCTTTTGTAGGTATTATAGCTTTTATTGGAATGAAGAGTTTCTCTTCTCCTTACAACCCATTTACTTACGTGAATATTCACAGTGTTCTAACTGGCGAAACAGCGACTTTAGTTTTTAATCCTTCTATTAATCTTTCAACTGGGGTAATGTTAACATTCGCTTTAGGCTGCACCCTTTTATTCGCAGGATACAAACTATTTATAAAAACATATAATTAGTACCAAAAATAAAAAAGGAAAACTAGTACCTACCTAGTTCTCCTTTCTATTTAATTATTCATAGTATGAATAATTGACTTGTTATCATCACTTTTATTTTTGCAGCTCCATCCATTCATCCCGCAATATCCCCATAATAATACGATCAAAACACTTCCCATCTCTTTGAACCGCTTCTCTCATACAGCCTTCCATCTGAAAACCCATCTTTTTATACAGCTCAATAGCAGCTTTGTTATAAGAAATAACATCAAGACCGACGCGGTGCAAATTCAATTCATAGAAAGCATAGTTTAAAATAAGATGAATTGCTTCTCTTCCATATCCCTTCCCTCTATCATTTGCATCTCCTATTCCAATTGCTAATAAACCCGTTCTGTTATTCCACTCTATGCCATGAATTGCAACAAAACCAATTAAGCGATCCTCTTGAACTGTCCTTAACATGAAAGAAACACTATTTGATCTCCGTCCCTTTAATAGCCCATCACTCGCTATTTCCTTTAAAGATTGCGGGAATGCTACATCTGTATCGACATTTCTTAAATACTCACTATCCTCTTGCCACATAGCCATTACTTCAGCATCTGCTTCTCTAATAGCTGATAATTTAATCGTTTTATTTTGAAAAAGATTCATTGTCATTTCAAACTCCCCCTTTTTTAATAACAGGGATAATTATTAGCCTATTTATCCCCTTATTCTATAAACTGCTTTATACACGGGATACTTACAATAAGCGCTGACATTGGCACATCTCCTCTACATTAAATTAAATTCATTGTATAATTTTTCATTTATTCTAACAATAAAAAAAAGACCCTCAAAATTTAGAGGATCTTCCTAACAACGACTCGATATTATTTCGTAAACATTTTCTCCGCTTCATCCATTGCCATTTTATTGCCTAAAGCAGAATAGTCAAGCCATGGCTGGTCATTAATAATGTATACATGCTTTCCTTTAACAGCTTTTAAGTCTTTCCAAATTGGTGTTTCTTGAAGTTGTTTAAATGCAGCTTTTGCCTTATCGTCTCTATTTACAACAACGAAAATAGCATCTGCATCAAAGTCAGGTAATACTTCTTGTGAAATGACTTCAAAAGGACGGTTTCCATCAATTTTCTCTACACCATTTGCAGGTTGTAATCCTAAGTCTTGGAATAAAATTGGTCCCATCGGTCTTTTCGTACTAAATACACGTAATTCTTTTGCAGTAACACGAATTGCCATTACTTTTTCGTTATTACCTAATTCTTTATCTATTAAACTTTTTACTCGTTTTGATTGCTCTTCGTAATCTTGAATATATGTATCCGCTTCTTTCTCACGGTTTACAAGTTTACCAACTTGTTTTAACTGATTTCTCCACGTACCTTCATCTAAATTGAAAGAATGTGTTTTTGCAATTTTTTCGTATTTTGCTAAATCTTTGCCCGCGTATTTTTCATCCACATAAATGTCAGTTGGCTTCAATTGAAGTAATGCTTCCATATTCGGATCCGTTACAACACCAAGTTTCTTCGTATCTTTCAACTGCTCTTTTGCATGCGGTAAGAAATCTTTTAAATCTCCACCAATAACGGAGCCTACAGGTGTAATTCCTAATGCCAGTAAATTATTCGTTAAATGAATGGACATAGAAGCGATTTTCGGCTCATTACTTTTTTCAGTTTTTTTCGTTGCCTCTTCATTAGATTTCGTTTGACCACATGCTGCTAATACTAAAATACACATCATGCTAAATAAAATAGTAAGTTTCTTTTTCATATGTTCTCCTCTTTGAAGTATTTATTTTGTTTTTGTAAGTAAATAAAGAAAATACGGTGCTCCTAAAGCTGCCACTACTACACCAGCTGGAATAGAGTTTGGCTCGAATATAGAACGACCAATCGTATCTGCTAGTACTAAAATAATCATTCCGATAATGCCAGCTAGCGGAAGGAAATGTTGATAGGTAGTACCTACTAACTTTCTTGCAATATGCGGAGCAACTAAACCGATAAAACCAATCCCTCCTGCCATCGATACACTCGCACAAGATAATCCAACCGCTGTAGCTAAAAGGAGTAACCGTTCTTTTTGAACAGAAACACCAAGTCCCGCTGCCACACTATCACCTAGTGACAATGCATTTAGCGTTTTAGATTTTAGCCATGCATACGGGGTTAGTATGCATATCCAAGGTAATAATGCTAGGACATGAATCCAATCCCTTCCCCACACATTACCAACTAACCATCTAGAAGCGAATGTATACGTCTCATCATTTAACTTAAGGGAGAAAAATAACGAAATCGCACTAAAGCCAGCTGAAACAGCAATACCAACGAGAATAAGTCTAATAGGAAGTAAACCTTTTGACCGATCACTCGCAAGTATAATAATTAAAAACGCAGCTAGTACTCCCCCGCCAAATGTAAATAACGGTATTAAAATCGATGCATTCTCATTAATAGAATGAAAGAAAGTAACAAATATAATTAGCCCGAAAGATGCACCTGAATGTAATCCTAAAATACCAGGGTCTGCAAGTGCATTACGTGATAATCCTTGCAAAATCGCACCGGAAATCCCAAGGCCAATACCGGCTAACATTGTAATAATAATTCTTGGCATACGATAATCGTATAGCACTGTTGCACTCTCAAAATCACCATAACCGAAAAGTGTTTGAATTACTTTAAGTGGCGCTATGCTCAGTGTCCCTGTATTTAAACTAATTAAAATGACAGCGATACTAATACAACCAAAAATTGTAGTTACAGTAATAGCTCTCTTTTTATCTGTGTTCATAAGCTCCTTCACTTATAGCTCCCTCCCAACTTTACGTGCTATATAGAGGAAGAACGGAACTCCAACAAGAGCTACCATAATTCCTATCGCAAGTTCTTTAGGAGGGTTTACTGTTCTTGCCCCTAAGTCAGCTAAAACTATTAACATAGCTCCTAATAACGCTGACATAGGAATAATGAGTCGATAATTAACACCGACTAATTTTCTAGCAATATGCGGAATAACAAGTCCTACAAATCCAATAGAACCAACTGCTGAAACAGATACACCGGCAAGAATGACTACTATAATCATCCCTAGTATTCTCGTTCGGTTCGTTTTTACTCCTAAATTTGTAGCGACGTCATCCCCCATTGATATGAGTGAAATAGACCGCCCTATCACTGTAGCAAAAAGAATTGTTATGAGAATAATAGGAACTAAAAATTTCAAGTGTTCCCACTTAACTCCTGCAACACCACCAGCGTACCAAAATGCTAAATCTTGGCTTAAGTCATAATAAATCGCGACACCTGAACTTAACGAATGCAAAAACGCGGCCATAACTGCCCCTGCAATCGTTAACCTCATCGGTGTTAATCCGCCTGATGTTGCTGATCCGATAATAAAAATGAGTACTGTACTTAAAACCGCTCCAATAAAGGAAACAATCATTAAATAGGAATACGGCATATGCGGAAAAAAGGCAAAACTAAGTGCTACTACAAACATCGCGCCTGCATTTATACCAAGCACACCTGCATCAGCTAAAGGATTTCGTGTTACTCCTTGCATAACTGCTCCTGCGACTGCAAAAGCCGCTCCTACAACTGCTGCGCCAATTACCCTTGGAAGCCTTAATTCATAAATAATTTGGTGCTGCGTTAAATTCGAATTATAATCAAAAACCGCTGCCCATACGGTTTCCAAATGAATATCCTTTGCACCGAATGCAATAGCTAAAAATAGAGACCCGATTAAACATAATATTGTTAAGCTCATGAAACATATGAACTTAATATGTATCCAGCGATTATTGCCGGCATATACAACAGACTTATGTAACATGTTTCATTTCATCCTTTATATTCAGTTGTTTTTTATAATTATTTTTAATTTATAATCATTACTGATAATAATTATCATTTTCATTTAGATATTATATCCCCACTTTTTTTAAATAGCAAACTATTTTTTTGCTTCGTTAAATACTAAAATACTTATTACAATTCGTTTCTAAAACTTACAAATACATGAAAAATAGACTACTGGCTTATTTTTTTAATTGTAGTATACTTAGTCATTATTTTGAGTTTTCCAATAAAAATATCGAAGGTGACACAATGGTCTATATAAAACAACTACTACACTTTACTTACGAGCAAGCATTATCTTGTTTATTCCCTGTCATTATTTTTTTAACACTAGCCCTTTCAAAAATCATTTCGATTCCAGGGTTGTACCGATATGATTTCATACTCATCGTATGTCTTCTTATGCAGTGGATCATGTACAAGACTGGACTTGAGACGAAAGACGAACTAAAAGTAATTACTGTCTTCCACCTTATCGGGCTTTTACTAGAAATATATAAAGTACATTTCGGTTCATGGAGTTATCCGGAAGAGGCGTATTCAAAGGTTTTTGGAGTTCCACTTTACAGTGGTTTTATGTATGCAAGTGTTGCAAGTTACATATGCCAAGCGTGGAGAAGATTGCATTTGCAAATGCATCATTGGCCGAGTGCTGTTTTCGCAATACCTCTAGGCGCTATGATTTATTTCAATTTTTTCACACATCATTTTCTATATGACTTTTATTAACTGTACTTTTATTCATCGTTTTCTTTCGGACATTTGTAGAATTTTCATTACGAGGCTTTACATATAAAATGCCACTCGTTCTCTCCTTTTTCCTTATTGGTTTCTTTATTTGGATTGCAGAGAACATCGCAACATTTTTCGGAGCATGGCAATATCCAAATCAACGGGAAGCGTGGAATCTCGTTCACTTAAGCAAAATTAGCTCGTGGTTTTTACTCGTTGTTATTAGCATTATGATTGTTACACAGCTCAAATATTTGAAGGAGTCGAAAAGATAACGCTGATTATGTAAAAACAGGTAGCCCATCACTCATTAGAGAGTGATGGGCTTTTTTAATAATATTTTTTAAACCGCCCTTATCAAAGGAGTTATGAATTACAAGAGCATAAGCCATTCGTTGCACATTATGAACTACTACTAGCAGAAGAGGTTGCTGCAGATGAAGCAGCAATCGTTGCCATCATAGCTGCCTGTTGTGCCTGTATGAGGACTTCTATCATTGTTTGTAAACCTGTGTTGGTAGTTTTACTTTCCTCACCTTTCTGACTTACGAACAGTTGAATAGCAATAAGAATATTCGCATCTGTATGCCAACGGAATAATTTCTCCCCCTGCAATTTTTCAATCAATGCTTTAATAGAATGAATCTCTTTTTCTCCATCTTCAAGTAACGCTAGTAGCCCGATAGCTGGATAATGCATCTGTTTCACTTTTACCTTTTCTTGTTTTAACAAATTCCATATGTTTGTACATGTTGCAACTAACATTTCTTCACGGACATCCTTCTTTAGTGAGAGGATATGACTTAAAAACTGAAGATCATTCCCTTTACGCAAACCAGCTTTCGCTAGTTTCTGATACAGACGTTCTACTCGGTCCATAAGTGTTTCTACATTCTCTGATTGTCCTGCTAGTAAAACCGCGAGCGGATAATCATTTGTACCTGTAAGAAAAAGATGATCCTCTTTCATACGTTTATATACTTGCATCGAACGCTGAATGTGCGTGCCATGCTGTTCATTTTCTTCTGTTAAAAGCACAGATGCTGCGAGATAAGTAAATATACTTCGGCTAAAACCACCAGCGACCAATTGTTCATATAAATCTAAAAACTCCCGGAAAGCTTCCTTGTAATCTGTAAAGTGAATATCTAAAGTTGCGGCCACCACAAAGCGATGATAAGACTTCAAGTATGAAAACATCCCTACCTGATTCTTAATATAACTACTAATTTCTAAAAAACGTCCGAGATCAAACAATTTATCACTACCTGCATACATAGCAGCAATCATCATTCCTGTTCGAGAATCACTCGTTTTCCATTTTAGTTCTCCCTTTAACTGTGCATATGTATGTGTATATTGCTCCAGCTTTTGTTCTAATGTAATCATAGTTTTCACTCCTACTTCTATTTCTTCTCTATTATTATACTTATATTTCATAGGGCTTTTGCAACCTTAATTCTGTATTTTCTTCAATATTTTTCTATTATGTAAAACAAAAAACAATAACTATTCCTACTTCATCAGTATCACGATGGTAAGCGTTCATAATCCTTCAAGAAGTTCAACAACAAAAAGGATAGATAATAAATTATCTATCCTTTTTGTCTTTATATTATTTAACATTACACCTGTATTGTGAAAAATAAGATTGTAACTACTTACACCTCAATTTTCACAAAACATCTGTGATTTCGTTTTTCATATGCAATTCAAACTAAAGAGCCTTAATAATTCGTTCCATCGCCTTCATTTGCCCAATATGATCAGCTTCATGATAAAGCATCATACCGTATAGTTCTCCTACTGTTTCCAATCCTAGGAATGGCTCTGGCAGTTTATTTTCAAATGCTTCTGCTGGAATTTCGTTAATACGTTTTGCTTGTTCTTTTAATTGAGCCGTTAACACTTCTAATGATGGCCCTTCTGTTTTCCATTTAGACGGTTTTGATCCATACCCAAACATACCTGGATATTCAGTTGGTAATTGTTTGAATTCTTTTCCAAACATGAAAACTTCTGCCGCTGTTAACACGTGACCAATATGCCAGCGAATTGTATTATTAAAACCCTCCGGCTGTGTATCTGCAGTTTTATCATCTAACGTTTCCATAAATTTAAGTAATGCCCCACGCGTTATTTCAAATTGTTTTAAACCAATTATTCTATTCACTTTATCGTTCCCCTTCTTGATGTACAATTTATTATGAACTAAGAATGTTCAACTTATTAAAGTTTCACCTTGTTTAATCTATCAGAAACAATGAAGAAATACATCTAATATGCTTTGTAAACATAATAAAAGGTTCACCCCTTGTACATATAGAATTACTTACTACACAAATAGTTTAAAAGAGGAGTGTTAATTACATGTTACATATTTTAAAACAACAATATAATCTTATTAGTTCTACAAGAGAAACTCTATTTTCGTTTTTGGAAGAAATTCCACTAGAAAAATTACATAGCACTGTTCCAAATTTCGGGAGCGGTAGCATCATAAAGACACATATTCATGTAGCCGATTGCTATCGCTACTGGCTTGGATCATTCGCATTCAAGCTAAAGCGGGCAGATTTTTCATTTGCTAGTGATGATGAAATTGAGCATGCAGATGTCGAGAAAGTCCGTGCTAGATTTAAGTTAGTAGATGAGGTTGTACTACGTTTTTTAGATGAATACAATGACCGTTGGCTCGAAAATATAGCAAATGAAGTGAAATGGCAAAAAGAACCTTGGAGTACAACTCCGCTATGGCTTTTAACCCATACAGAAACACATGAGTTTCATCATAAAGGCCAAATTGTATCAATGGCTCGTCACCTTGGATACAATCCTCCTGATACAGATCTTAGTTAATTCGATTATAAAAAAACTTGTTGATATATTTTGTTGTGTATAAAACTTTTATCATTTGTTTTAGGTATACCATGCCATTATAAAGTTCATGTAACATTAAAGTAACACGCATACTTTTCAAACAATACAAAAAACAAAACTCTTCTTCCATGTAGATCAAAAACATTTGTATACTCTATCACTAACCTTAAGGAGAAAATAATAATGAGATTAGAGAGTGAAAGAATTTATTTAAGACCTCTTTGTCAGCTAGATGCGCCTATTATATTAGAAAGTACAATGAATGATGAAATAAGATATATGACTGGAACCAAGTCTACTTTTTCATTGGAGCAAATTAAGACACATATAGATCATATAAATAATGATTCAAGTCGCTATGACTTCGCTATTTGTTTAAAAAGTACTGACGAAATGATTGGAGAGTTGTCGATTTTAGATATCGATGAGGAGAACAAAAGAGCAGGATTCAGAATATCAATGCTTTCAATAGCATTAACAGGACAAGGATATGGAACTGAAGCTATTACAATTGTTTTAAAATTTGTTTTTGAACAACTATATTTAAATCGGTTACAGTTAGAAGTATTTAGCCATAATTTACGCGGAATTAGAGCTTATGAAAAGGTTGGGTTTGTAAAAGAAGGAACCTTACGTCAATCTTTATTTTATAACAATACATTCTCAGATGAAATTATTATGGCGATACTTAAAAGTGATTATAAAGATATGTCATTGTAAATAACTGTTCTTAAACTATTAACAACTTGAAAGAACCTTACCACAATAAAATGCAGTAAGGCTCTTTCATTTTTATATCAAATAACAACTCTTAACTCATGTATTATATTAATACCAAATTGTCTCCGCATAATTATATGCATCACTATTCGGAATAGCATGTTTCCCTTGCGCCTGTGCCTTTCTTGGATCTAAATCATATACCATTGGCGTATAACATGATGTTTGCCCTTTATTCACAACACCATTTCCTCCGGCACTCCCGCAAGTGTATGCCTTTCCATCTGTTTTTCTTACGATTCTTGCATCAGCTTCGTTATTATATACTGCTGGACGAGTTACAGTAACTTTTGCCCACGCTGTCTTACACGTTGTGCTAAATTTTAATTCCACATAAGAATTGGAATCAATCCACTTCTTTTCTTTCGTTACTGCTGATTGATCACAGCTATTGTAATACGGACTTTTCCCATCATACGAATGGTCTTCTGCATATGCTTTATCATTATTCGTCGTACTAAACACACTAGTTAAAACGAGAAAAGATAGGCAAAAACATGCGCTTAGCTTTTTTAAAAGTTTCATAGCACTCCGCTCCTTTTTAATAGCGTCCAGTTTTCCCGTAACCGTTATTAGTTGTAACGGCTTCAGCATCAGCTGTATAACCAAAATCCGCAGTTAAATCAAATACCATCCCTGTATACGTACTCGTTTGACCTGTTTTAATTGCTCCATTACCATTATTAGAATCTACTGATTTTTGGAATACACCGTTTTTATATTTATTAATAACAGCGTAAGCATATATCCCTCCAGAAACGGAAGGTGCTGGTTGATCTAAAACAAACTTAGACCATGCTGCGTGACATTTATTACTGTAACGTAAATACACTGTCCCTACTTTTTTACTACCCTCATACACCGCTGTAGACTTTGCATTAAATCCATCTGCATCACATGTTGTACTGCCTCCGTATACTTTTGTTGTAGCCGGATTTTTTCCGTCATAGTAACTACTTAAATCAGTAGCTGCAAATGTACTTCCTTGGAAACTAAATAATACCCCTACACTGGCCGCACTTAACACGCATACTTTCATTAATTTTTTAAACATTTTAAATTCCCCCCTCAAAATAAGTACGTATACTAAAGACAACCTATACCACTATGTAAGCCCTCCTTTCACGCTTCCTAGAGGCATCTTACAGAAACGAATAAACGTTGTAAATTTCCTTATGATTATTGGAATATACGAAGAAATTTACGTATCCGTCTAAGAAAAAAAGTTGAGAAATACACATTTTATAGCAATCTTTATTTAAAACATAAAAGAACCGATACTTGTTACATGCAAGCATCGGTTCTTTATACAAAAGTGCCATTTTTTCTTTTATATAAAATAAATATTTCTCCACTTAATCCGTTGTAAAAAACTCCCTCGTTACATCAATAAATTGTTGTAGCGGCGCTGTCATCCATTTATCTTTATGCCAAGCAATTTGTGTATAAATCGGTAAAATTTCATTTTCTAAATGTAACTCTTTTATCGTCCCCTCTCGTATATCTTTTTCTACTACTATTGCTGGTAACACAGCTATTCCTAAATCCGCAATAACACATTGTTTAATTGCCTCGACACTAACAAACTCAATCTTATTTGCTGGATACACATCTTCCGTACGAAATAGCTCTTCAAATAAAGTTCGATACGAGCAACCAAGCTCCGTTAGTAAAAGTGTCTCGCTCTCTAAATCTTTTGTAGTAATCGAAGGTTGTTCAAGTAAATAATGCCCTGAAGCAGCTACTACTTTTAATTCTTCTTTCATAAGCGGCTCCACATGTAAAGCATCTTCTATTTTACATTCGTCCAAAATAAATGCAAGATCGACTTTCCCTTCCATCAATTGTTCCTTCGCATCTTTATTGGAATGCGCAGGTTTAAATATAAGCTTAATTTGTGGAAATTTCGCTTTAAACCTCTTTAATATAGAAGGAAGTCTATATGTACATTGGCTTTCTTGCGCACCGATTATTAACGTACCTGCTATTTCTTTATCATCTTTCACAGCCATTTTCGCTTCGTTACTGAGCGCAATCATCTTGTCGGCATATAGTTGAAACTTCCTACCTGCTTCAGTTAAGAAAAGACGTTTTCCTAATCTTTCAAATAACGGCGTACCTAGCTCAGCTTCTAACGTTTTAATTTGCGCTGTCACACTCGATTGAGCAAAGTTTAATTTCTTCGCAGTTTGTGTAAAATTCAAAGTATCTGCCGCTATTTTAAATGTAATTAATTGTTTTATCTCCATTTATCGTCCCTCTTTTCAATCGATATTTCCGATCGATTCCATCGAAATAATCCTCTTTGTCTATTGATATTTGTATTGTATGATAAAGAGCATTAACAAACAATAAAAATGGAGGTATTCCATATGAAAGTACTTTGTTTCGAACAGTTTGGAAGTCCGGATGTACTACAATATAAAGAAATACATGATCCAATCATAAATCCAAATGAAATTCTTGTCCGTACGAAAGCAATCGGATTAAACTTTGCTGATATTTATAGACGCCGCGGTGATTATCATCTCGCTGGTAACCCGCCTTATATATTAGGTTATGAAGGCGCTGGTATTGTTGAAAAAGTAGGAGCTGACGTTACGAATATTAATCCTGGAGATCGTATTGCATTTGCTGACGTTCCATTTGCAAATGCAGAGCTAGTTGCTGTTCCATCTGAGAAAGCAATTAACCTTCCAGATTCTATCTCTTTTGAAACAGCCGCTTCTGTCTTATTGCAAGGTCTAACAGCACATTATTTAACGAAAGATAGCTATCAAATAAAACAAGGTGATATAGCTTTAGTACACGCTGCAGCTGGTGGTGTTGGGCAACTACTTATTCAAATCATTAAACTACTAGGCGGAAAAGTAATCGGCCTAACGTCATCAAAAGAAAAAGCAAAGATAGCCACGTTAGCTGGCGCTGATGACGTATTTTTATATACGGAAGCATGGCATACGAAAGTAATTGAAATGACAAACGGTGATGGAGTAAATGTTGTATATGAATCAGTAGGTTCTACGTTAGAGGAAAGTTTTAACGCTACTAAAACTGGTGGTACTGTCGTATTTTATGGAATGGCCGGAGGTAATCCTGCGCCTGTTGATCCACGTATGCTTATGGATACTTCGAAAACATTAACTGGCGGAGACCTTTGGAATGTGCTTACTACTTTTGAAGAACGTAAGCAGCGCTCTACTCAATTATTTGATTGGATCACTACTAGAAAATTAAACATTGCGAATCCTACTACATTCGCCTTACAAGATGGTGCTCTTGCACATAATTTATTAGAGAGCAGAAAAAGCACAGGGAAGATTTTATTAATCCCGTAATTCACAAAATAAAAAGGAAGCTAGATTTCTCTATCTTCCTTTTCTTATTTTTATATTTCCACACTTTCTTTCCCTTTTGCAACATAACTCATATCTCCAACAGACTCGACTGTGTATGTTCCATCTTGATATACAATCTTCGTCACACTAGCATTTTCTACTCCAAGTTTTGTTTTGCTACTGTCTAACATTTCGATTAATGTAGTAATCAAGAGCCCATGAACGACAACTAAAACATTACCGCCACCATTTGCAGCAGATTCTTCACTAATTTTATCAACCTCTTCTTTTATACGAGTAGAAAATAATTCCCAATCTTCCGCCTGTTTCGTAGGGTCTGCTGCTCTAATAAGATTAATCACTTCTTGAATAGAAAACTTCATAAGTTCTTCTGGTGATGCAACGCCTGCAGCTTTTCCAACCACATCCCACATATTTTCAAGTTTTTCACCTTCAAAAATACCAAAATTTAATTCTCTTAATTTTTTTCTTTTCTCAAGTTTTAACTTTGATTGCTCACTATATTTTAATACTAAATTAGCAGTTTCAATCGCTCGACCGCTATCACTACTATATGCATTCGCAAAATGAACATCTTTTAATCCCGTTCCTAAATTAGAGGCAACTTCCACACCTTTTTCTACTAACGGGGAGTCTGCCCAGCCTTGCGCGCGATGATTCGTATTTAATATTGTTTTTCCGTGTCTTGTAACATATAACGTAACTATATTCTCATTGCTATCTGTTTCTCGATTCTTCATTCTATTCTCTCCCTTTACATTTCTATATCAATTTTACCACCTCAATTATTCATTGAGCAAAATATACGTAAGTAAATCGTCTTAATAAAAAAGCTATCTTTCTGTATATCCCTACAAAAAGATAGCATCTTTTATGATTACATTCCTTAACTGATATTCCTACTCAGCAAATGCACTCGAATACTGAACAATTCCTTCTACACCTTCAAGAGCATTCTCTCTTAATTCCACTACCATAAATACCTCTTCAGGCACTTCAAATGGTGCTTTTATATTCCACTCACTTGCTTTCTTAAAGCCAAATTTCGGATAGTATTCTGGGTGTCCTAATACTACAACTGATCCGTATCCAAGTTCTTTCGCTTTTTCTAACGCAGCTCCAATAAGTTTTCCGCCAATTCCTTTTTTCTGATGGCCCCTAGCAACTGAAACCGGTGCAAGTGCTAATGATTCTACAGAAGTTGCACCCTGTTCTATCGTAATTTTTGATAACAGAATGTGACCAACGATTTCCTCATCTATCGCAACAATTGATAACTCCGGAATAAATGCGTCACATTCTCTAATACGTTTTACAAGTTCATGTTCTGTTTTATCACTGAATTCTTCATTTAAAAATGCTGCTTTTACAACTTCTTCAGTTTTACTAAAATCATTTTGTTGTTCTTGTCTAATCGTTACCATTCTATATTATCCTCTATTCTTCCTTATTTCTTTTTGGATTTTACGAAGCGCTTTTTTCGATCCGCGCTCTATATCATGCTGCATTTTTCTTTCTTTATAATCGACAAATAGTGTATTTAAATCATATCCCTCTGGGTATAATTCCTTCGCTGCTACCTCTAAAGTAATACGTTTTACATTCACTTCAACAAATTCACCGTTATAATATACAACGACGTTATAGAAATTATCTATTTCCTTATAGATAATACCAAAATCATCATAATCTAATACATTTACACGATCGCCGATTTTATAATCGTAATGATTTTCTCTTTTTTCTTGCACAAATTTCGGTTTTCTAATTTTGCTTTCATTCACTTTTTCTAGAGCATATTCTTTATTTTCCATGTACTCTTTCGCTCTTTTCAGTACATGTTCTCTTACGTTCATTTTATTCGCAATCCAAAGTGCATTACTTTCACCTGATTTACCGATCACTAATTTATAAAGTGGTTCTAGTGTCTCACTATTAAATTGCATTGCTGCATTCATAAAATCATCATGCATTTCTGAGAATCGTTTAATTTCACCGTAATGCGTACTCGCAACTGTAATACACCCTGCAAGATAAAACTCCTCTAAAATAGAAATTGCAAGTGCTGCCCCTTCATTCGGTTCAGTCCCGCTTCCTATCTCATCAAATAATAGTAGCGTATTATTATTTGACATCCTCATAATTTCAGATAGATTTTTCATATGAGATGAAAATGTACTTAGTGCATTTTCGATACTTTGATTATCACCAATATCTACAAATACATTTTCGAAAATAGCAATTTCTGTTTCTTTATCTCCAGCGATATGCAATCCAGACATTGTCGCTAAAGTTAACAATCCGATTGTTTTTAATACAATTGTTTTCCCGCCTGCATTTGGTCCTGTAATAATTAAACTACGATAGTTTTGACCGATTTCAAAGTGTAACGGTACTACTTTTCCGCTTAAAAGCGGATGCTTGCAATTCACTAAATGAATGTAGCCATGATCATTTAACTTTGGCTCTATTCCATCAATCGATTTACTAAACTTCGCTTTTGCAAATACCATATCATACTGACTAATTAATTCCATATTAATTTTTATATGATAAATATTTTCTACTACAATCCCTGATAAAGTCGCTAAAATTTGATACTCTTCCATCGCTTCTTCTGCTTTCAAACTAGCGAGTTCCGCATTTAACTTTGTAACCGTGTGTGGTTCTATAAATACAGTAGAACCTTTAGCGGACGCTTCAACTATACTTCCCGCAACTTGATTTTTATAAGAAGATTTAATTGGAATTGTATACCTATCATCCTTCTTACTAATAAAGAACTCTTGAATATACTTCTTATTTGCACTACTATTTAAAAACTTCGTTAAGCGCTCTTTTATTTTTCCGTCTACAGAATCAATGTTATTTCGAATTCGTTTTAACTCTTTACTCGCAGCTGCATCAATACTATTACCTTTAATGGAAAAGTTGATTTCCTCTTCAATACTTTTATATTCAGTCATTGAATTCGCATAAGAAGCTAATACTGGCGCAAAAAATTCTTTATCTAACATAAACTTTTTAATCTTTCTACAGCCACGTAAAAAGTCTGAAACACTTACTAATTCTTCAGGATCTAAAATCATCCCTTTTTCTAATTTTTGAATTGTACTAGCAATATTTGAAATGCCGAAGAAAGGAACATGCCCTTCTGCATCTACTATAGCTCGTGCTTCTGTCGTTTCATTCAAGCGATTCCTCACTACTTTTATACTCGTACTCGGCTCTAATTTATTTAATAATTCTTTACCTAACCCACTTACACAATAAGATTTCACTATATCCTTTAATTCGTTATATTGTAACTTTTCAAAAGTCATCGTATTCATTTTATTTCTCCTCACTTTGATTGATTTCTATCATAAATGAAGATACCTACTCATTAGATTCCAATGAGCCCTGCATTATTCAATTACCATTTTTATACATTTAAAATATATACAAAAAAGCTGCGGGGATACCGCAGCTTTTACATTTACAAGGCATGAGTAATAACATATGAGGAAATAAGCCATAAAAACAGATGGCAATCCCCTTATTACACGCTTTATAAAGTATTGTAGGTATCTTCATAGGTATCGAAATAAATCCATGACAAAATTAGGGGTATGATATACATAAAAATCCCCTGGTCTTATCCGATTTATTTCATTAAATTTTTCCTATTTAGTACCTACCGCACTCACAAAAAGCACCTCTCATTAATTTATATTATAGTCATTGAAATCTAATTTACTGAAATCATCATACTATATGTTTTGTGAGAAGTAAAGGTGTCAGACTATTCCCTTGCAGATTGTAAAGCTTTCATATAATCAACCTTTTTCTCAAGAGTCTTTTTCGCATCTTCAGCCGTTACTATATAATCTACCGCAATATGCAGTAATACATCCTTATTAGCATTTAGCAACTGAATCGTTATATCATCCACACTACTTTTACTATCTTCAATCGTTTTATTAAATTCCTGAATACTTCTTGCAACCTCAGCTAATGTCTCCATATGTGCACGGTTGTTTACATCCAAAAAGATATTACTTCTGAAAACTGCCGTAACATAATGCTTCGGATGTTTCTTCGCTATTTTTTTCTCTTCATTCTTACCGAAAATAGTATCCCCTGTCTGCATTTGCTCGAAAGTAAGTATAGTATTATTCCTTTTTTCTTCATAATATGTATTGAACCTTTCTCGTAAATCATTCGCTTCTTTTTTTATTTTATAGTTATCATTATTTACCTTTGGAGAGCTTCGTCCATCGAAGGATATTTGAAATTGCAAATATGGTTCATCTACTTGCTGTACATAAGCTGTTCGTGTGTTTGGACCTAAAAAATCCTTACCTTGGTCGGCTATTTCCATTCGATCTAGTTTTACAGAAATACCATGCTCCGATTTTGTATAACTTTGTGCTTTTTGTTCAATTTCTTTATCCGATATATCACATGATGTTAATAGTAATAAACTAAACATTATGCTATATTTCATTATTGTTTTTTTCATATTGCCTCTCCTTTTGCTACTACTGCCTATACAGAAATGTCCTTATGGATTTTAAATTACGATTTATATAAAGAACTTCTTTTAATAACCTTAAGTGTAAAAACACTCATTTATTATTATTTTACACATATAGTGTAAATTTACACTATATCCATTTTATCGTAAAGCAAATATAATATCTATTTAAATCACGTTAAAAACATACTAATATTTAGTTCTATAGCAATCACAGTAAGGAGATGTTCTTCGAGTACGAATAAGAGAAGCCACGGGTGACATTATTTATTCCAACGCATCTCTCGTTGTTTTAAAAGTCGACTAGTTCATTTATGAAAATAAAAATTTAGGAATGATAACAATATAAAAAGAAGAGGAAGACTTATATTTCAGTCTTCCTCTTCTTTTCTATCACTAATTCACTGCTGAACATATATGGAAACTGATCCTCCACTTACATGGAACTGCCCCCATCCGTCCTTATTAATTGTTACAGTATTTGTTTGATTACCCGTCATATCGTACCATACTTCCCCTGCGTTATTCTTTCCAACTTCCATCCACTTTGACCCTCCGGGTCCATCTGAGATTAATGTTGCTAGACCGGAATTCGCATGTACACCATCACCTTCTCTTGTCCATCCAATTACATCTGGATGGTCTAAATAATCACGCTGCGTACCATATGCAAAGTTTTTTCGTGCCATCAAAATCGGATCAATTTTATCTTTCAACGCTGGAATTTCATAACTACTATTTCCGTTCGTCCCATAGTAATCACCATAGAAAACTGAAGGATAGCCCTCTGCACGAGTTAAAATAAATGCATATGCCAACGGTTTAAACCACGGACTTACTACAGATTCCAATGACTGTCCAGGCTGAGAATCATGATTCTCAACGAGAGTGACTGCAAGTGCAGGGTGATTTTGCATTACTGTTCCATTTAAAATATTTCTCATATCATAATTCCCATTTCCTTTTGAAGCATAATGAAAATTGTAATGCAGTGGTGCATCAAATACAGATTGATTATAATTGACTTTCGCTAAATAATTATTTAAAGTCTGTATATCATTTTGCCAATATTCAGCTACTGTAAACATTTCTTTCCCCGTTTGTTGTCTGACATGATTTACCCAATCGCGTAAATATTCATGATCAATATGTTTAACAGCATCTAAACGAAATCCATCTAAATTTAATTCATTCGCATACCACGTCCCCCAATTTTTCATCTCATTCGCAACATCTGGATGATCAAAATCAAGATCTGCATACATCAAATAATCATAATTTCCATTCTCGCTAGACACTTCCCAGTCCCACGCTTTACCTATACCCCTAAATTTATAAATTCGATTTAATTTCCTTCCTTCATCCCAATCCGTTCCGTCAAAATGATACCATTTCCATTTGAAATTAGAATAAGTATCTCCGCGCCCAGGAAAGTTAAAGCCTGTCCACGCACTAATTTCATAATCACCTGATACTTCAATATTTCGATTGTTACGGTCTACCTCAACTGCTGTGACAGTTTCAGTATAATCAGCCCCACCTTTATGATTCATAACTACATCGCCATATACATCGATGTTTTGCTTATGTAAAGCTTCAATTGCAGATTTCAACTGTGCTTTTGTCCCATATTTCGTCCGCACCGTTCCTTTTTGATTGAATTCCCCTAAATCATATAAATCATACGCTCCATATCCTACGTCATTTTGCACAGTTCCTTTATATGCAGGCGGTATCCAGACAGAAGTAATTCCCTTTTGAGCTAAATTTCCAGCATCCGAACGCAAACGATTCCAATGATTCCCATCATTCGGAGCATACCACTCAAAATACTGCATTAACGTTCCATTGTTAACCGTATCTGCATACACTTTGCTCCCCCCATATATACTAGGTAAAAACAAAACAACCGACAAGCCGACTACTATTATTCTTTTCAACATATTTACACCATCCCCTTTCCAAGAAAACGTTTGCATAGTTTATCGAAATTATTATAATATTCGTTCTACAATTAGTAAAGTAGCAATCTCTCACTCTCCCATATTATTTTTTAGTCTAACTTCAAATATTCAACCAATACTTCAACGTAGTTTTCATTTCACATCTTATTCAAGATTGTTTACAATTTATCTATAAAAGCATAACGGAGGGATTTCTATGACCGACTTTCAAAAGCAATTTTTTGCAAGATTAAATATAGAAGAAAAACACAAAGTTTCATTTGAAGATTTACCTAACATTATGTACGCAATGGCACAAACTGTCCCTTTTGAAAACTTAAATATTCTCGAAAACAACTTTACAAAAATATCAAAAGAAAATCTAAAAGAAAAAATTTTAGTAAACAACCGTGGCGGTCTTTGTTATGAACTCAATCCTACTATGTATTACTTCCTTAAAGACGCTGGATTTGATGTTCATCTCGTTTCAGGAACAGTGTACAATGTTGTAAATTCTATATGGGCTGTTGATTCTGGCCATATCGCAACCGTTTTAACACATCATAATGAACTTTATTTAATTGAAGTAGGATTCGGATCATACTTACCTCTTGCACCTGTCCCTTTCTCAGGTGCAGTCATTCACTCCGTTACAGGAGATTATCGTATTCGTAAAGAAATGACCGAAAAGGGAAACTACATGTTAGAAATGCGTAAAAACAATGAGTTTTTGGATCAATCTTCTGCTGATGATTGGACGTTAGGCTATGCATTTTATATAGAAGAAGTGGATGTAGAAAAAGCAAATGCAGCACAAGAAATTATCGTTGAACATGAGGGCTCACCATTTAATAAAGTACCTCTTATTGTAAAACTAACTGAAGATGGGCATGCATCTTTAACGAAGGATAGTCTGACAATAGCGAAAAACGGTAAGAAAACGAAAGAAACCGTTACAGATGTGCAATATAAAAATCTTTTACATTCAAAATTCGGAATTACATTATAATTTTTTAAGCCTTGCCATTTTAGCAAGGCTTTTCAATTTTTAGCAGGGATTTTTTGCAATTTGTTGTATTTCATAGTTATATAGGAATATAACTACATATTTAGAAAGGAAATGATTATGACTGAACTTAAAGATCGACTACAAGTAGATGATAAAGAGAAATGGGATTTAACGGATATTTATCATACAATTGAAGATTGGGAAAGTGATTTCCAAAAAATCGAAGTATTAACAAAGGAATTACACGAATTTAATGGCAATATTCACGACGGTAATAGCTTATTAGCTTATTTAACAAAGAGCGAAGAAATATCTAGTATAATATCTTTAATGTTTGCTTATGCACGATTACAATCTGATCTTGATACGCGCGATACTGACGCCCAATCGCTTGTCGATAAAGTGTCACAATTACACGTGAAAGTAAGTGCGGCTAAATCTTTCTTTTCTCCATTTTTACTTAGCATAGATGAAGACACTTTACATTCTTACATAGAAGAAGCAGAAGGCTTACAATATTATAAAGAAGACTTATTTGAATTATACCGTTATAAAAAACACGTATTGAATAAGGACCAAGAAGAAATTTTATCACAAATGGGTGAAGCACTTTCCTCCCCGCAGCATACATACGGCATGTTAAATAATGCAGATATACTATTTGGTGAAGTGACTACTGATGATGGAGAAAAAGTTACTTTAACGCGTGGAATGTATGCAAAGTTAATAGAAGATGAAAATCGCGAGAAACGTAAAGAAGCCTATAAAGCTTATTACAAACCATACGTTCAATTAAAGAATTCTATCGCTTCTACTTTATCTGCTGCTATTAAAAATAATGTTACTGTTTCAAAGCTAAGAAACTATCCATCAGCTTTAGAAAAGTCATTATTTGGTGACATGGTTCCGAAAGAAGTATATGAAAATTTAATTGAGACGACGAAAAAAAATATTCAATCACTACATACCTATAATGAACTTCGAAAAGAAAAATTACATGTAGATGAACTACGTCAATACGACTTGGGCGTTGATTTAGTAGCGGGTGTAAAGCAAGACATTCCATATGACAAAGCATTTGACATGATGATCGAATCACTAGCTCCATTAGGTGCAGAATATATTGAAACATTAAAAACCTTTAAAGATAAACGCTATATCGACGTAAGAGAAACACCAGGAAAACGTTCCGGCGCTTATAACTTTGGTGTATACGGTGTTCATCCTTTCATTCTTTTAAATCATCACGATGATTTAAATAGCCTTTTCACTCTCACTCATGAATGTGGACACGGTATGCATACGCACTACTCACACGGATACCAACCAAGAATTTCTGCACACTATACTATTTTTGTTGCAGAAGTCGCTTCTACAGTAAATGAAGTGCTATTAATTCATCATTTATTAAAAGAAGCAAAAGATGCTAATGTACGTAACCATTTAGTAAATCATTTCATCGACAAATTTAAAGGCACTTTCTTTACACAAATTATGTTCGCTGAGTTTGAAAAAATCACACATGAAATGGCGCAGCAAGGTAAACCATTAAATGCCCAAGTCTTTAGCGAAGTTTATGAAAACTTGTTTAGAGAGTATAATGGCGACTCTCTCGTATTTGACGAAGAAGTAAAATACGGCTGGGCTAGAATACCGCATTTCTATCGTCCATTTTACGTGTACAAATATGCAACTGGATTCGCTTCTGCAATCCAAATTGCCGATAAGTTATTGAGTGGCGATCCAAATGCTCAAAAACATTATATTGAATTCCTTAAAGGTGGAAGTTCGGACTATCCATTAAATTTACTGAAAAAAGCTGGTGTTGATTTAACTACACCAGAACCGATTGAGAGTGCACTAAATCGTTTTAGCTCACTTGTTGAAGAGTTTTCAGCATTATAAAAAGCATGCAGAGTATATACTCTGCATGCTTTTTTCATTTTTGTTACTTTATGCTAACTGTTGCTGCGTTACGCAATGAATCATGCCACCATACGCAAACAGTTCATTTACATAAATACCGACAATTCTTCTTCCAGGAAACTGCCCTTCCATGATTTGAAGCGCTAACTTGTCATGCTCATCGCCATATATAGGAACCAATACAACTTCATTTCCAATGTAGAAATTCAAATATGAGCCCTTACAGTCTGCTTCTTTTACCACTCTTCTTGTCACCGGTACTGGTATGAGCTGAAATGGCTTTCCATCTATATTTCTTGCTTGTCGCAATTCTTGATAATGCTTTTCGTACGCCTCCAAAAGGTATGATTCACTTTCTCCGAAAGGATCATATTCATAAAGAATTGTATTTTCATTTACAAAACGCGCTGCCCCATCAATATGGTAATCTGTATCTTCATCATAATTATCCTCTCCGCGAATACCAGTCATCCATATAAAATTCGTTACTCCCAAATACTTCGTTAACTCTATTTCAATCTCTTCCTGACTTAGTGTAGGATTTCGATTTTTATTTATAATAGAAGTTTTTGCCGCCATTAAGGTTCCATTTCCGTTTATCTCTATTCCCCCGCCCTCTAGACAGACACTAGAATTAACTTTTGGAATGCTATACATTTCACTTATTTCCGCCGGAATACCCGCATCATTTTCATACGGATATTTCTCACCCCACCCATTAAAAATCCAGTGTGTTAAGCAGAGATTGCCTTCCTTATCTTTTACAAAAATCGGTCCATTATCTCTTACCCACACATCATCCGTCTTTTGAACTAAGAAATCAATTTTATCCATATCCACTTTCGCTTCCTTTAACTTCGATTGGACATGTACTTTTTCTTCTTCATCATATACAACAATATGCACAATTTCTCCGTAATGAAGCTCCTTTGCCATCGTTACCCAAATATCATCTAGCTTAGCTCTGTAACCTCCACCTCTATGAGCTTTATCATGAGGCCATTGGAGCCATGTCCCCTCATGCTTTTCCCACTCAGCTGGCATATAAAACAAACTATTTTCCATATTTCTCATACATGTTCACCCCTTCTTCGAATGTAAGTTCAGTCTAAACTTTGACATCGTGTTAAGGTCAACAGAAATATATTAACTACTTCATAAACTGATTCTTTATTTTCCCTTGTGATACACTACTTCTCCTTGTAAAACCGTCACTAGAACTTTCGCATTCGGAATCTTATCGGCACTCATTTTAGTAATATCTTCATTTAGTAATACCATATCGGCTGATTTACCTACTTCAATTGAACCAGTAATAGTATCAAGACCTAATGCTTTGGCGGGCTTAATTGTATATGCATCAATAGCTGCGTATACATCAGACAAGCCCTTTTCATCAATACTTAGCGCATTCGAAATCGTCACAAGTGGATTTAGTTCATTTACATCCCAATCACTACTAAGCGATACGTTTGCTCCTGTTTTCCAAATGCGTCCTAACGGCATAATTCGTTTCATCTGTTGATTTGTAAAATACGTACTTGCCCAGCTTTGTTTAGGATCTTCTGCAAAATCATGGCCTACTTGGAAATCAGCACTAATACCTAACTTAGCAAAACGATTTATATCACTATCTGCTACCATCTCAACATGCGTAAGCGTATAAGGCTGATTCGCCCCTTCTTTTTTCGCTGCTTCAATTGCATTTAAACTCTCTCTTACCCCGCCATCTCCAATCGTATGAATGAGTGCACCGTAACCAAGTTTATTCAGTTCCGTCAACCACCATTTCATTTTTTCTTCTGGAATATAGTTCAAACCGTACGGTGTTCCTTTAAACCACTCAAATTTATATTTTTCTAGTATTTTAGCTGTGCTGTTAATGCTAATTCCATCACTATACATTTTCACTTGATTAATAAGCATTCGAGATGATACATCATCACGCTTAATTTTTTTGAAATACTCCATTTGTTCTGCTTCATTTAAGTTCGGATATACCCACGGACGAAGTACTACTCGCGACGTTAACTTTTTCTCATCATTAACTTTATTCCAAACATCTAACCAGCCTCGTTTCCAATAAAGACGTCCATCGCCGACTGTAGTAATACCATTCTTCGCAACCTCATCTAAACCGTCTAACAAACCTTCATAATTTTTTTCAAAGAGATTCGGCTGGGAATTCCATGCTTTTTCCATCACGATATCCCCTGCTGTATCATACAGAATTCCAAAAGGTTCTCCTGTTTCTGGATCCCGGATGATTCTTCCGCCTTGCGGATCTTTCGTCTCTTTATTTATTCCCGCTACTTCCAATGCTTTTGAGTTAACCCATACAGAATGAGAAGTTCTTTCCATAATTAATACAGGGTTATTAGGAAATAACTCATCAAGAACTTGTAATGGCGTTTGTTGTTCTGATTTTTCGTCCATATCTTTTAACAGCTCTTCCAAACTAAATCCTGTTCCACTTATCCATTCGCCATCTTTCACATCTTTTTTACACGCCTTTAAATACGAGCGTTGTTCTTGCAGCGCAGCATCCGGTGAAACACTACAATTCCCTGCTGCTGGTGATTTTGCTTCAAAAATATGATTATGGTTATCCACAAAACCAGGGAGAATAAAATGTCCTTGTAAATCTACCACTTTCGTATCTTCATTTATAAATCCTTCTACATCCTTGTTTGAACCAACAAATGTAATTTTCCCTTCCTTAACAGCTAAAGCCTCTACAATGTCTTGCTTTCCATTTGAAGTATAGATTGTACCATTTTTAAACACTACATTTTTAGGCAACTGATTAGGTAGAACAAAGCTACCATTCTCACCTTCTCCTACTCCAGGAGTACATGCTGAAACCCATGTCATACTTAGACTCAGACAAATAATCATAATTGTTCTTTTCATATTCTTTCTCCTTTTTTTTATGCTGAATTACTTACATAAATAGAATAAGGATTGACATAATGTTAATGTCAATCCTTATTCTCAGTCTATTTTCATGACTAAAAAACAAATTTGTGTCACATACTCTTCTACTAAACAATCACATTCAGGTCCCTTTATGTAGACCTCATATGGCGAATCCTCTATTACATAACCATTTCTTTCAATCCATTTTTCTAACGCAATATAAGCGTAACCTATATAGTCATAACTTCCATAATGCATAGTAGTAACGATTTGATGCGGATTTAGTTTTTTTATTTCACATTCTTGTACTACATCTTTATTATTCCCTTGTATAACCGGAATTCTTAATTCAATATCGCTCTTATTTGGGATATACTCTTCATCATAAAAGACCGTAGAGGGCGAACCAACTATTTGTAAGTTATGCTTTTGTACTTTTTCATATAAGTCATAAAAATAATCATCCATATCATCTATATTTATTTGCAGTCTTTGAGCAATTACTGTTATTTCATTTCTCATTCCAATAAATATATCGTAATTTCTATGACAAGCAGTATTTAAAGCATGATTCATATTTACCATTTCATTCATTTCTGAAATAACCTGTAAATTTTGTTTTACCTCATGAGATAACTCTATAATTTGTGCTTGCATATGTTTAATAAATGAACCTTGATCTGACGACTGAAGAATAATTTTAATTTTCGGTAGAGGGAACTTATACTCCCTTAACTTTTTTATTTTCAACGCTATTTCTAACTGCCCTTGCTCATAATATCTATACCCATTTTCCGGGTTCACATATGCTGGTTTTAATATATCCTCTTTGTCATAATGCCTTAACATCCGTGTACTCATTTTACAAATCCGCGAAAATTCAGTAATTGTATACATATACATACCCCTTGAACACATTTTCCTTTGTAAACTTTATTATTAAAACCAATCAAAAAACTTTCTAATTGAAGAACCTTCATTCTGATTGTTTAATCTTTTCATTTTTGAAGGTAACAAATGACTCGGACAATACCACGTTAAACAATTCATTGCGCCTCCCATAGTTGATATTTCTCCAACATGAATTTGAATAACTTGTTTCTCCGTATATTGTTGAATATACCGTAAAACTTCCCCATCTTTAGGTAGTCCAAACTTAGGGACATAAAGAGCATCACATGTTTCTAACATATTTATATATAGCCCTTTTGCCGATGCTATTTCTTGATCATATTGTCCTTTCTCTGTATATGAGGAAGGAACAACGATAAATTCAGCTTCTGGCATTTGCTCTTGAATAATCTCTTGAACATGATATCTAAATTCATCATCCCCTAAAAAATCACTAATAAACATTGTATGTTCATCAATAAATTTAACCATTCCGTCTGCGTGTGCAAGTACGTCCCCTTCTTCAGCAGGAATAATAATAACTCGGCTCACATCCAAATCCCATTCCAGTTGCTCTATAATTTCTTCTTCCGTCCAATCATCATTATCATCAAATATGCGTTCCGTTAATATAACAGTATCTTTTTTATTCCAAATAAGATTACCACCGTCTAATATCAATGGAGACTTCACATATTCAAAGTCGTTCTTTTTCAACCATTTATTAAATTGTTGATCTAAATATCTCCATTGATCTATCGGTAAGTAATTTGGTTGATATTTAAATTTAACTAAATGATTTGTGACAACTGGTGCAACATCTCTTAACCAAATATCATCATACTCAAAAAAGCTTGTATGAAAGTCTTGCTCTTCCACGGATAAAGAAACAAGTTGATCAGTAAATGATTTATTTTCATTTACGTATTCATTAAAATAAATCAGCTCTTTATAAAATGGACGATAATATGCATTTGATTTATCTGGTATTGCAGTAAAAATAATTCCATTATGTTTTTGTTCCATATTATTTACCTCGCTTTTAATAATGGTTGAATAACTAATTTCACTATGCCAACTATTTACCTTTTCATAACAATTTTCGAAACGTGCACATTTCATGAATGGATTATAGCACGGAGAAATATTATATATTTATATAAAAAATATATAGCCGTGGTTGAGCGAAAAATTGACTCTTGACAGTATTTTAAATAGGAAAGTATGAAATTGAATAATAGAATCATAAACTCTATCATTATGAAGCTAGTTAATATTATTCCTTTCAATGCCCTTACTCTTTTTTGCGAAAAATAAAACATGACAAAATAGATAAAGGTAACAATGTACCTATTTTGTCGGAAGATTGCTGAATTTCAATTGATTATTTCAATTGAATCGGTTGTTGCTGTGTAACACAATGAATCATGCCACCATTTTTATAAAGCTCTCTCACATCAATACCAACTACTTTACGATCTGGGTATAATTTTTGAATCGTATCATTTGCGATTTTATCATTCGGATCATTATAATTAGGCACCAATACAACTGTATTCCCAATATAATAATTAATATATGACCCCTTATAATCGAGAGTTTTTCCATTTTCTAATACCACTTTTTCTTTACTAAGCGGTAAGTATTCATACTTATATTTCTTTCCTGAAGCATTTTTTGCATCTAACAATGTATCCATATCTTTATTAGATAAACCCCATTCGGCTAGGTCATCTTCTTTCATCGTTACAATGGTAGATTTATTATGGAATTTAGCAAATCCATCAATATGAAAGTCCGTAATATCTAAATTAGGCACTCCATCTAACCAAATAAAGTTGGACACCCCAAGATCACTTATATATTTTTCAATTTCTTTTTCCGATAAATCAGGATTTCTATTTTTATTCGTTACCGCACTTCGAGTTAATAAAGCAGTCCCATTGCTGTCTAATTCAATTGCGCCGCCTTCAAGAACAAATTTCCCCCAATCAATTCTTTCAATCCCTGCTTGTTTACTAACATTTTCACGTATACGAGCATCATTTTTATAAGGCGTTTTCTTTCCCCATCCATTAAATGCCGGATCTAATATTTTTAAATTTTTATTATTGTCATAAACAAAAATCGGTCCACTATCTCGTGCCCATACATCATCAGTAGGAGCGATAAAGAAATCAATTTTATCCATATTCAGTCCTTTATCTATTAAAAGATTATTGATGCGCTCTTTCTCTTCCTCATCGTATGCAACAATATGAACTTTTTCACCCTCAGTTAAAGCGCTTGCCATCTTAACCCAAATCGGTTCAACTTCCTGCTTATATTCTTGACCATATGTGTATTCATGAGGCCATTGCAACCATGTACCTTCATGCTTATCTTTTTCATCTGGCATCGTATATTTCCCAACTTTTTTCTGTACCTCTACTTTTCCATTCTCTTTCCCTTTTACATTTTCTTTACCACCTTCAAAAGAACAACCACTAATAATCGTTGTAGATAATGCAGCTATTAAACAAAACTTTACTACTTTTTCCACCTTTTCATCCTCCTGTTCTTACCTCCAATAATGTAAAGCTTCACATAGTGTGAAGCTCAAGCTTTTTCATCAATGTAAAAATTACCAATTATCCTTTACATTCATATCATTTAACTACCTATATAGATTTATTCAAATATCAACCACCTTTCTCACCTACTTAGTCAGCAAATAGAACATGACTAAATAAAAAAAATCGGTATTGATAATTACATATCAATACCGACTTTTAAAATTATTATTTTCCTTCTATTAAATCATTCGCCATTTTCCTAAACTCCTGATTAAACGTATCATTCATACCATTTTGTACGTTAGAGAATAATATTACAAACGTTCGTTTATCCCGGTTAAAATTATTAAATGTATTCCAACCAGCTAATACACCATGATTATGATAATAATCTGGATTAGAATAGAAACTAAATCCATATTTTCTTACAGGTGATGCAGTAAACATATCTAATACACTTTGTTTAGACAGCAGTTTTCCATCCATAATAGCCTCATCTAATCTTTTCATATCTTCAACAGTCGTATACATTTCACCACACCCATACAACCAATTCATTTTTAACCGAGGCGCAGCTATTAACTCGTTATCTTTTTTCGTATAACCTTCTGCTAAAAAAATATCTTCAGGGAGAGTTGCACCCATTCCAGATTCATGCATTTCAACAGGCGTAAAAATATTTTCTTTCACATATTCAGCGAGCGGTTTATTCGATATCTTTTCTACAATATACGCAAGCACCATATAATTATAATCTGTATATTTCCACCCAGTCCCTGCAGGAAATTGCAATTTTTGTTCACCAATCCACGTTACTAACTTTAATCGTGACGCCGCATCAACCCTACCTTGTCCCTGATCTGGCAACCCAGACGTATGTGTTAACAAATTTCGTAACGTAATGTTTTTATCTGCCGGAAATGATGGAATATACTTATTTACATTGTCTTCAATATTTAATTTCCCTTTTTCTTTTAGCTGCATAATAGATATTGCAACGACTGTTTTCGTAATAGAACCAATGCGATATTTCGTTCTTGGCGTTGTTACTACTTTATCTTTCACATTCGCATACCCATAACCTTTTCGTAAAATTACATGATCTTTACTAGCTACAAGAACACTCCCATTAAATCCTTTATCTTTTAAATATTGATCTAGTCTTCCAGCTGCAACTTCATAGCGCTTTTTCTCATTTGCATCAACTTCCTGCATATCGTCCTTTTGCTTACTATTTACATTAGAAAATGCCTTTATATCATATTTCTTACCTTTATTTGCATGTATTAGTGCAACGACACTCCCACAAAAAATAGCAAAAATAAAGAAAACAATTAACCATTTCTTTAGCATAATAGGAACCCTCTTTTATCTAGTTTCACTTAACGCGCATCCATTCTATTCTATATCTGTTAATTTTCAAATACTTTATATTATTATATTCACCTAATTAAACTAGATTCCTTTTTCTCATATTCAGTTTTTGGCTACTCTCTATTGTATTTCTTTCTTGCAAAATTTCCACCTTACAATCGTATACACCCTACTATAATTTCAATATCTTATGTAACATTTGTTACACATTGTAAAAAAAGGAGTTATAAACATGAAAAATGCTGATAGACACAATCGATTAGATGATATAATGTTTCATTATCGGATGACAAAAAACAACATAGTTTTAATTGAATATTACGTAAAAAAGATTTTAATATTAAAAGGACATGATGCTGAAAAATTTTTAAACAAAATAAATCATGCACATAACGATACAGAAAAACAACTCATTATGGCTAAAGTGACAGGAAATTTCAAAAGAGGCAATGAACGTCATTGAAAACGAATATCATTTATATTTTGATTATACAACATATAAAAAAAGAAATGTCGCTCATTCGGCATTTCTTTAGACTTTCTTCATAAAAAATTTACATTGCTAACTTTCTTTTATTTTTTGCTTTTACTATATAAACTCACTGCCGAAATACTTAGTAATATTACTATACACAACCACGCACACGTATACCCTTTCTCATCGACAATATAACCAAATAAAACAGGTGCAACAATAATAGCAATTTGATTGAATGTCAGCGCCAAACTAACTGTTATTCCAACACATTCTTCACTTGCCAATTCAGCAACTTCGACGATAAAAAGACTAAACCATCCAATTGAAAAGAAGCCTAACAATGCGCTGACACCATACAATATTCCACTCGTTACTGTATGCATGCTCATTACTAACAATAAAATCAAACCGATAGAAGCGCAGACAGCTATAAATAAAGGTATGCGCCGGTTCCCCTTATAAAACACATCACTAATAGCTGCTAATGCAACACGACCAATCATTCCAGAAAAGAACATAACTGAAAATACTGTTCCGGCTACAATAGATGTAATGGATTGTTCCCTTACTAAAAATTTCATAAAGTGTCCAACTAACACCATTTGTAATGAAATCATGCAAATACCTGTTATATAAATTGGATACAACTCTTTTTTACATATCACTACTTTTAGCTGCATCCATAAAGAATTTTTAATATGTTCTTTCCTTACATCCTCTTGGACATATGGCTCTTTATAAAACAGAAAAAATAATAAACCTCCAATTATACAAATGCATGCCATACTATTTATCGCATAAGTCACATTATATTGTATTGTAAGAAACGGGATTAAAACTCCCGCTAACGCGCCACCAATCGGTATACCAGCTTGCCTTATTCCCATCGCGAATCCACGATTTTCTTTTGGAAACCATTTTAAAATCACTTTACTTCCTCCTGGCTGGGAAACACTATAAAACATTCCTACTAATAAAAGTACAAATAACAGTCCATTAAATCCATTTACTATATTAGTTAGTAAAAGCGAACCTCCTAGCAAAAATGAACTTATAGAAATTAACAACTTTTCATTATATTGATCAAGTAGCCGCCCAACAAAAAGCATACAAAATAATGGTCCAACATTTACAACACTTACTAACAATCCACTCTCCATATTCGTAAGCGCATATTCTTCTTTCCAAAATAACGCGAAAACTCCAACACCATACGTTATAAGTGTCGCTGTTGTTTGAGCAACCGTCGCAAAAATTAACATAACCCACTTATAAGCACTATTCATCCTTTCTTCGATTAACACAATCATCCCTCCCCTCTTCCATTGTATGAAAGTTCTGATATCATATAAAATAAAGATTCATCATATAATCCATCAAAAAAATTGATACCTTTTCGGAGGGATGATGCATGGACATAAAAGATTTAACTGTATTTTACGAAGTTGCTAAGAAAAGTAATATTTCTCACGCAGCGAAAAATTTGAACTATGTACAATCAGGCGTAACAATGCGTATGAAACAACTAGAAAATGAATTAGGTGTACCTTTATTTTATCGTAACGGAAAAGGTGTAACTCTAACTTCTAACGGTGAGATTTTATTAACATACGCCAAACAAATTACCCACTTAATGGATCAATCTATAAAAGCGGTTCAAAGTAATGGAACTGATCCTAAAGGCAATTTGAAAATCGGGTGTACAGAATCTACAACCGCGGTAAGGCTACCATCTATATTAACGGCCTATTATGAGAAATATCCAGAAGTCGAATTAATTTTAGAAACAAATACGACTGAACAACTAATTAGGCTTGTGTTAGAACGAAAACTAGACGGAGCATTTATAGCTGGATCTACTCAGCATGCCGAACTTCATACAAGTATATTTCGTGAAGAAGAATTAGTTCTTATTAGTAAAAAGCCTTTATCCTCTCTTACAGACATAGAAAATATGAATTTACTCGCTTTTAGTCACGGTTGCTATTATAGAAGTTTATTAGAAGACTGGCTTCAAGAAGAAGACATCTCGCCTAAACGAGTTTTAGAATTCGGAACAATCGAAGCAATACTCGCCTGTGTAAAATCAAATATGGGCGTAGCGATTATGATGAAATCAATTTTACAGGGGCATGCACATAACTTATCATTCAATCCTTTACCAAATAGATTCAAAAAAGTTCCTACTACTTTTATTACTAGAAAAGATATATATCACTCAGCTGCATTACAAAAATTTATGGAGATGATTTAACGATGCGTGAACAGAAAATACGTGGTATGAAGCGTAAAACTAACACGATGATACAGCGAATTGAAGAACACACAAAAACGTTCCCTTCTGCTTTCTATAACGATGAATATTGGTATATGCCTTTACCAGTTTCCCAAACTTTTATCGATTCGTGTAAAACACCTAGAAAAGTAAAACGATTGTGTATTGAAACCTTATTAAATCAAGCACAGCATTTAATAAAAATAAAACCGCGCGATACACATACATATCGAGTTGTTGTTTTAATTTCTATAGAAAGTTTGTGGGATTCGCAAATTATTATATTTAAAAATGAGGGGTACTTTCATAATTTCTTTAATAGAAATACTGAATTTCAAAAATGGATTCCTCTTTCAAATGAGTCTGATTTTTGGAAGACATGGGGAATTTCAATTTGTCCGCCCTTTCAAACATTGCACTTTCAAGAAATCATTTATGATGAGGGTACAATCGATGAAAAAGAGATTTGGTTTGTTGGAGAATTATCTTAAAAGGGGAACTTTACTTCTATAATCTAGCATAATAGAAAAAGGTATACCTAAAACAACGGTATACCTTCTCTCCTATTTATTTTTCTTTTAACACACTATGTAACCTATCCGGATAATTTGTAAACATTCCTGTAGCACCCCATTTAATTAACAACCTCATATCTGGTTTCTCATTAATTGTATAAGGATGAATTAGCAGTCCATTATTTCTAGCCATTTTCATATATGACTCATCAATAATTAGTTCTCCGTTATCATTACGTAAGTTTGGTCCAATACCGACTGCATACTTTTTAATTTCTTGAAAATCATCATTCGTTACACTTTTTGGCTCATGTGTAATGCCAGACCATTCAACAATCTCATTGTTTTCATTTGGATAATACCAAAGCAGTTGAACTAACGGAATATTTTTATTCATACTATGAATCTTTTTTAAACTGTCTTTACTAAATGATTGAATCATAACACGGCTAGAAGACATGTTTTGACCTACTAAATTATATTTATTTAACAACGCTAACAATTTCTCTTCCATTCCTGGATACACATCTGGTGATTTTGTTTCAATGTAATACTTCATGCTTCTTCCGTACTTTTGGAAGATTTCTTCAAGTGTCGGAACTTTTTGACCAATATACTCTTGCTTAGCCTTTTCTGGATAAGCTTTATTGAACCAAGATCCTGCATCCAAGCTTTTTATTTCATTTAATGTTTTATCTCGTACTTCACCTGTACCATTTGTAGTACGATCAACCGCTGTATCATGCATTGCAATTAATTGGCCGTCCTTAGTTAACTGAATATCTAACTCCAAATAATCCGCTTTCATTTTTTTCACAAGATCATAAGAAGCAAAAGTATGCTCAGGTGCATGTCCACTTGCTCCGCGATGTGCAATGTTTAAAAATTTATTCGTATTCCATTCATGCTTCCCTTCTGCTTTTGCATGAACAGCTCCCCCAGCAAAGATACTTCCCATCATAAAGAAAATAACTAACAAGCTAATAATTTTTCTCATCCTTCTAACCCTTCCTACGTTGCAAATTTCAACAAGTTAATGAGATTTACACGAAATAGAAGATATATTTTCATTATTTTTATAAGCTTATATTAAAATTTCAGTCTTACGAATATACTTTCCCTATGTTATTAATATAGAAAACTATTTATTTTCTATATCCCTCCTTTCCACATGTAACTTCCCTATTGTGTACGGCTCATCCAATAAAAAAAGCCATAAATTATTTAGAGGACACTTCTGTATCCCTAAATAAATTTATGGCTTATCTCAAATATCTCCGGCCTCGATTAACTTGTCGAAATTAATCATACCAAACCTATTAAAATTTGTGAATATTATTTTTTCAGTAAAGTGAGACATTTAAGAAAGTATTTCCGTAGTTACTTAAAAATCACATAATAAATTTCTCATTACCTCTTCCAGCACGAAATATGGATTTACTACCGCTTTTTCCGAACGCCATCCTATAAAACCATCTGGTCTAATTAATACAGCTCCTCCATTCTCTATTCCATATAATTTGCTAAAAATATCTTCTTGAGCAATAAAGTCTCCACTTAAACCAACGCGATACACTTTTATATTTACTCCTAATTTAGCTGAAACAGTATGTGCTGATTCAGCCCAAGAACCATTTTCTGCTCCAGTAAATAAAACAAAATCGTTACCTAATAAATCAAGTACAGAGACTTCTTTCCCCTCATACATTCCAACAAAATGTGGTGCCCGCGTACCAGGTCTTCCGTTCAACTGTACAATATCCATTCTATGTGGGGTAACTAAGTCATCTATAATCGCCTCTGAACTATACTGATACCCAGCAGTTACAGCTAAACCATCCATATTATTCAAACTGCCTTCCTCTCTATTCGCCGCACGAAACAGTAAACTACTCGCATAATCTGTCGTTAATTTTGCAACAGGGTATCTCTCTTCATAATATGTTTCTAACAATTTTGGTTTTGCCTTCCCTTTTAAAACAGCCGCTAATTTCCAAGCTAGATTGTGCGCATCTTGTATTCCTGTATTTGAACCAAACCCTCCAGTTGGCGGCATAATATGTGCAGAATCGCCAACTAAAAAAATACGATTATCTTGAAATTTTGTAGCAGTACTTTCAGTCGCCTCCCACGGTAAAACACTTAAGATTTCTGATTCAACATTTGTGCTTCCAATTGCAGTTTGAATAATTTGTTTACAGCGTTCTATAGTGAAATCCTCTGGCCCCTCTCCTTTTAATGGATCGTAGGATACATGGTAAATCCATCTTCTTGCGTTATCAACTGGAATAAGCGCACCAAGAACTTCCGGATGAAGTATCATAGAAAATCCGAATGCGTCTCCTTGTATAAATTCACTTAAATCAGCTTCAAAATAAATATTCATATAATAGCCACCAATGGTTCCACGACCCTCAGTTGTAATCCCTAACTGCTCACGTATTTTACTTTTTGCCCCATCTGCTGCAATGACATAGTCACAATGAATAATACTTTCTTCTTCCGTTTCACGATTCCGAATCGTTGCTATTACTCCGTTCTCATTTTGTTCATAAGAAACTAATTCATGATAAAAAGATAGTTGCCCGCCTAATGTTTTCGCTTCTAGTAACATCATCTCTTCTAAAGTAATTTGATAACAAGCCGTTTGTTTTGATGGACTAATCTCTTTTACTTTTCGAAGTAATTTTTCATCGTTTTCATACTGAGTTGCCCTCATTTGTGCCAACTCTTCATTATTCACCTCTGCTATTGTATGAACTGCTATTCTTCCTCGGCAATTCTCTAATGCTTTACCTGCCAATTTAATTCTATTTTCTAAACCTAACTCTCGAAATAACTCCATTGTACGTAAAGTAAGCCCACCTGCTTTTGGATGAATTGCAGTAGACGGATGCCTTTCAATCAATAAATAATCAATATTATGTTTTGCAAGAAATAACGCAGATGCTAACCCTGATAATCCCCCTCCAACAATTAAAACTGGTACATCATTCGATTTCATATATTTACCCTCCACATCATTGTTCTGAGCTCAGTGATATAAATATAATCAAAAAAACAACAAAGATATAGACTTATATTTCATTTTAAATTATCATATAGATAGATTACGCCCCAAATTCGTTTTACTTTTTCATACATCTATAATCTGTTTGAATTATGCGCGAATGAAAGAGTAAAACGAAACAACTGACTTTATTAGACACCCAAATAATAAAAACATGCTAAGCGGTCGTAACCCTATAATTTATAGGGTTACGACCGCTTAATTTTTTGTTCAATGACTTAACCTTTCTCGCCTGTAAACCCTATAGGGTTACGACCGCTTAATTTTTTGTTCAATGACTTAACCTTTCTCGCCTGTAAACAACGGATTATTAATTCATTTTCTATTTTTAAAACTTCATCCATTCTGGTATGTAATCCTTTTCTATCCCCTATAAGTTTCAACACTTGAAAATTCATTCGTCTCGATTTTCTTTCCCAATATTGCAGTTCATACAACAATCATGTAGCATTACCGTATCGAAGTAATGGTCCATCATCTTAAACCTTTCGACTAATTAGCAGGAGGTAAAGTGATTAAAATGAATAAACAAGAACAATTAAATATTATAAAAAGAGATTTTATTGATTCACAAAAAGTGTTATTGGCAATTGGCGATGAAACACGTCAAGCTATTTTGTTAGTTCTCATGGAAACGGAATGTCAAACCGGATTACGTGTAGGAGAAATTACGAAGCAAACACACCTTTCTCGACCAGCGGTATCACATCACCTTAGGATTTTACGAGAAGCCGGTATTATTTTAATGCGAAAAGAAGGTACAAAAAACTTTTATTATATTGATATACGTACAAAATTAAGTTTATTAAAAAATCTTGTATTAAATATTGAAAAGCTATTGCACAACTTTTATCCCGCTTTAATGGGCAGTAAGACCCCCACCTCAAAATTCAGTGAAAGCAAAGAAGTTAGGTGGGGGATCAACTGCCCATAAAAGTCCGATTGGTTCAACTAATAATCAGTGGGGGATGAAGAAAACCCCCACTGATTAAAGTTTCACTTTATTGAAATGTGGAGGTATAAGAAATGAAAGCGATGATAATTGATAAGTACGGGAAAGTTCCAATGCGTATGGCAGAGGTACCTACTCCTGAAATAAATGAGTATGAAGTGCTCGCAGAAATTCATGCAGCTAGTATTAACCCAATTGACTTTAAAATACGCGATGGAAAAGTAAAAATGTTACTTAAATATGAAATGCCCCTAATCCTTGGTAATGATTTTTCCGGTGTCATCGTAAAGGTTGGATCAAAAGTGACTCGTTTTAAAGTTGGTGATGAAATATATGCACGTCCAAGAAAAAATAAAATCGGTACTTTCGCGGAATATATAGCCATTCATGAAGATGATATAGCTTTAAAACCAGAGAATTTAAGTTTTGAGGAAGCGGCGTCGATTCCACTCGTTGGCTTAACGTCATATCAAGCATTACATGACATTATGCAACTAGAAAAAGGACAAAAGATTTTAATTCACGCTGGATCTGGCGGTGTTGGTACTTTCGCCATTCAGTTAGCAAAAATAATGGGCGCTACCGTTACAACGACTGCTAGTGAAGCTGGTGCGAATTTAGTAAAGTCTCTTGGCGCAGATGAAATTATTAATTACAAAACAGAAAAATTTGAAGAAATACTAAAAGATTATGATGCAGTATTTGATACAATCGGCGGGACAACACTTGAAAAATCATTCAATATTATAAAAAGCGGCGGCAACATTGTTTCCGTTTCAGGAATGCCAAATGCTCGTTTCGGTAAAGAATTTGGTTCCGGATTTTTTAAAACACTCTTATTTTCATTAGCAAGCAAAAAAATTACTGCTCTTGAAAAAAAGCATAATGCACAATATTCATTTTTATTTATGAAGCCAAGTGGGGATCAACTACGCATCATTGCAAACTATATTGAAGTTGGAAAAATCAAACCGGTAATCGATCGAGTTTTCCCTTTTGAAGATGCTCAAAAAGCAATGGAATATTCAGAGGCTGGAAGAGCAAAAGGAAAAATAATCGTAAAAATTAAGTAATAATAAAAACTCCATTTTTTTAAAATGGAGTTTTGTATTTGCTGTTAAATAGACATAGTACACTGAAGTCCTTACAATAGATTGCAAGGGGAAATATCATATTATACTTTTAGCTAATTTTACAAAGAATACATAATAAAAAATAAACAAGGAGGAGATACAATGACTAAAAATAATGAAGCTGGTTGGAATTTAGATAATAGTTATACGACTTTACCACAATCATTTTATACAGAAATCCCCCCTACTCCAGTAAATTCACCGGAGCTAGTTAAACTAAATCATTCGCTAGCAATATCTCTTGGCTTTAATCCTGAAGAACTAAAGAAAGAAGCCGAAATTGCTATTTTTGCTGGTAATGCTCTCCCAGAAGGAGCTCATCCATTAGCACAAGCGTATGCAGGTCATCAATTCGGACATTTTAATATGTTAGGCGACGGTCGTGCTCTTTTAATTGGCGAACAAATTACTCCCTCAGGTAAACGTTTTGACATTCAACTGAAAGGTTCTGGACCTACTCCGTATTCACGCCGCGGTGATGGTCGTGCTGCACTCGGTCCGATGCTACGTGAGTATATTATTAGTGAAGCAATGTATGCACTCGATATTCCAACTACCCGCAGTTTAGCAGTTGTCACAACTGGTGAACCAACATATCGTGAAACAAAATTACCTGGAGCCATTTTAACTAGAGTCGCTAGCAGTCATATACGTGTCGGCACATTTCAATATGCTGCAGCTCGTGGTTCTATCGAGGATCTTCAATCACTAGCTGACTATACGATAAAAAGGCATTATCCAGAAATTGAAGCTCATGAAAACCGATATACTGCATTACTACAAGAAGTTATAAAAAAACAAGCAAATCTCATCGCTAAATGGCAACTTGTTGGATTTATCCATGGTGTAATGAATACTGACAATATAACGATTAGTGGAGAAACGATTGATTACGGCCCTTGTGCATTTATGGACAATTACGACCAAGGAACCGTATTTAGCTCTATTGATACACAAGGTCGCTACGCATATGGAAATCAACCATATATGGCCGCATGGGACCTCGCGCGACTAGCTGAATCTTTAATACCGATCCTACATGAAGATGAAGAAGAAGCACTTAAGATTGCTCAAGACGAAATTTCAAAATTTAGCGTACAGTATGAAAACCAGTGGTTCCTTGGAATGAAAAAGAAATTAGGACTATTTAGCAACGAGGAACAAGATCAATCACTTATTGAGCAACTTTTAAAAATGATGGAGAAACATAAAGCGGATTACACAAATACATTCCGTTCATTAACTCTTGATACGATCGAAAATACAGCTCTATTTGAAAGTCCAGAATTTAAAGAATGGTACAAACTATGGCAATCTCGATTAGAAAGACAAGAAGAATCGAAAGAAAACGCCTACAAGATGATGAAAAACAATAACCCATCAATCATCCCTAGAAATCACCGTGTAGAAGAAGCACTAGAAGCAGCTGTCACCAATGGCAATTATAGCGTAATGGAAAAACTCCTTGAAGCTCTATCAAATCCTTATGCGTACTCTACAGAGCAAGAAGAATACTGCGTTCCACCTGTACCGACGAATCGTCCTTATCGTACTTTTTGTGGGACTTGATTGTTTAATATGTAAAAAGGTGTGTTCATACAAATTGTGTGAACACACCTTTTTTATACTCTCTCCTCCGCTCTTTCTTTAGCCCAAAATAAAATCCACTCTATTCCAATGAGCTTAATAATAACTCTACTATACAAATGTTGAGAAATATAAAACATCATTTCTAAATATTGTTATTTTTGATACTATATTTTATAAGAATATTCAAAAAGCGAGGGGATTTCATGAACGTTCAACTACAAGGTAATGAACAAGTTACGAAATTATTTAATGACTGGTATTTAGCTATGCTTAAACAAGATGTGTCTCAGGCGACAAACTTAAAGCATGAAATTGAGGAAAAGGAACTAAACTTTGAGGAAGATGAAAACTTAGCATTATACTATTCTCTATTAAATTTTCGTTTCAAAGTTTTAACTGATGGTTTAAGTATTACAAAAGACAGTTTCAATAAGATAGATTCTTACGCGATTTCACCTAATCACCAACTTTCTTACTACTACCATTTATTTAAAGCGATTCATGCTACTTTAACAACAAATTATAATTTAGCAAGTGAACATTATGAAAATGCTGAAAAGCTATTAGTTAATGTTTCAGATAAACTAGAGGAAGCAGAATATAATTACCGATTCGCTATCTTTAATCAACATTTTTATAAACCTATTGAAGCAATTCAATATGCTAATAAAGCTCGAGAAATATTTTTCATGTATAGAGATTATGAAAAAAATGTCGCTTCATGTGAAAGCGTTATAGGTGCATCATGTGTACAATTAAGACAATACGAGCAAGCTGAAGAACACTACAACTCCGCAATCAATATTTTACAAAAACAAAATGAAGAATCTTTACTTTTAAGAGTTCGTAATAATTTAGGCTGGCTATATGCCAATCAAAACCTATCAACACTGGCTATTCGCCATCTATCTGAAGTAACGACAAAAATGCCTACGCATTTTAAAGCGATTTTCTTACAGGCAAGGGAACATTCTAAACTTGGTGAAATAAATATCGCTTCAGAACTTATAAAAAAAGGATTAAAAATTTGTACAGAACTTAACAATGAAGAATATATGCTTCACTTTAAAATTTTAGAGTCCCTTAACAATAACGAGTCAACTGAAGACTTAGAAAAAATTATTCTTGAAGGAATTGCGTATTTCGACAAAGAATCTTTATATAACTACACTCAGGAATATTCAGAAAAGTTAGCCATTAAACTTTACGATGAAAATAATCATATAAAAGCAAGTGAGTATTTTCATAAAGCGTTACAAGCAAAAGAAAAAACGTTTGAGAAAGGGGCATTAAAATGATAAGAAAAATTGGTTCCATCTTATTAGGATTATCTGTTATCGGAATTGTGTCTATTGGGGTAAATAGTTCGTTTACATATCAAGCAAGTCATGCAGATTTCCCTGCACCACAAAGGCCTGACCTTGTTCAATCCGTTGACGTAGGTAAAGACTATAACTCAACAACAACTGAAAAAACACTTTAAAAAACGAAAGACCTTCAATTCAGAAGGTCTTTTTTAATACGTTTATTTAGAATGTTTCCCTTTCAAGTAAACTCTATTTTCTCATCAACTCCGCAACCCCTCTACTCCCCTCACTTCCAACTTTCTCAAGTTCCTCCACAACTAAATTCCGTCTCTCTACAGAATGATTTTGACTTAACTTCGCTTTTCCTTCTATTTTACTAATCTTAATTTTAAAACCAACTATCCCTTTACTTAATCCTGCCATATAATTCGGGTCTACATCATTAAGTGAGTACGTACTCTGTGGCTCTTCATATTTATGTACTAAATCTTGAAGAGAACCTATTAATTCCTGTTCATCCTCAACAATTTCCAATTCTCCATATACATGCACTGCAACGTAATTCCATGTTGGCACTGCATTGTTTGTTTCATACCACGACGGTGATATGTAACTGTGTGGCCCTTGGAATATAGCTAATACTTCTTGATTCCCACTATCTTTCCACTGTTCATTCGGACGTGCGAAATGTCCATGTAAAATTAAAGTCTCCCTATTTAATAACAACGACAAATGCGTTGCATATGGTTTCCCATTATGTTGAGAAAATAATGTCGCAAAGCTATTTTGTTCAATTATTTCGTACTTCATCTCTTCATCTTGTATTACAAAATATTTTGGTACGTACATAAGCTCCCTCTTTTCCGCTCTTTTCTTTTCTATTTTATTTCCTATTATATTTAGTAATTGCATCAATCAACAGGGCCAGTTTGTTTTTGTTTTACAATGGCAGCTTTCTAAAAAGAATAGGCAGCATGTATTCCATGCCGCCTTAGTTTATTCCCTCCAATATACTTGTAATAAATGCCGTCTTACCTTCACTATAGCTCGCTCTATTTTTCGACTCTCTTGCTAACACTTTCTTTAAACTTCCATATTCAATAGCTACATCTTCATGTTCACGAAGGTAATCTCGAAACGCTATATGTCTTCTTAGCTCTTCACTATTCTTATCACACACATATAAATGATGTTCCATCCAAACTGTCCTTTCCCCGTCCCACGGAACAAAAGCGTCCTTTCTGCCAAACGCCTCTCTTCCTTTGAAGCTCCAGTCTGCTTGATGATAGTACCCTATCGTTTCAAGTATTTTTACTACTTCTGGAAAAATCCCATACTCTTCTATTACTATATCAACATCTAATATCGGCTTCGATGCAAGTCCTTTAACAGATGTACTCCCAACATGCTCAATGGACAAAGCGAGTTCTTTTATTACATTGTTAACGAGCGATTGTAGCTTATTAAATTCACTTTCCCATTTGATGTTATATTCTTCGATAGTAATTCTCTGTTTCAATGTATCCCTCTTTTCAAAACAATTTATAACCTTTGAATATGAGTATCTTTAAAATCCGCCTCATATTTCAATCCATATCCAAACATTCGATCCATCCCAATATGTGCTGTCCATATTAACCCAATCATTATAACGGTATCTATCTTAAAATAGACACCTATGATAGCTATTAATATAGATATAATATATGTGTGACATATATTATAAATTTTAGCACCAACACGATTATTTATACCGTACGCTAACATTGATAAATCCGGTGCTAAAAGGAATATCCAAAATATAATCCAACTAAATCCATATATCGAATACGTATAAATCGTAGCTAACAAAACAACAAGTCCTTCAAAATGTACAATGCGTTTTTGCATTCTTTATCATTCCTATTTTTCTATATTTACCGATACATTTTCATCACTGAAAGTATTCTTTGCATTTTTTGACCAGATGGTTGCTAAAATTGGTCCCGCAATATTATGCCATACTGCCGCTAATACACTGGGGAGTGCAGCTGCTGGTCCAAAATGCGCTGTTGCCAGCGCAACACCTAAGCCTGAATTTTGCATTCCTACTTCTATTGAAATAGCTCTTCTTGTCCCTTCGTCTAGTCTAAGTATGAATGCTGTTATATATCCGAGTAAAAAACCAAATGCATTATGGAGCATAACTGCAATAAAGATAAGAAGACCTGAAGAAGTAATACTACTTACATTGGCTGAAACAACTGCAGAAACAATAATAATAATTGCTACAACTGATATTAAAGGAATAACAGTCATTCCTTTCGTAACAGTTTTAGGGAAAAACTTCTTCACTACTAATCCTAAAATAATAGGTAGGATAATGACTTGTACGATAGAAAGAAACATAGACATAGCATTTACTGGCATCCATTGTCCCGCAAGTAACAATAAAATAAGAGGTGTAGCAATTGGTGCTAGTAACGTTGATAATGACGTCATTGCAATAGACAACGCTAAGTTCCCTTTGGCTAAATAAACCATAACATTTGATGCAGTGCCACCCGGTACTGAACCGAGCAACACTAATCCAGCTGCTAATTCGGCTGGTAACTTCATAACGTAGGCTAGTACGTATGCGACAAGTGGCATAATGATAAACTGAGCACATACACCGATAATAACTGGCAATGGTTTTGTAGCAATGATTTTAAAATCAACAGCCTTTAATGTTAATCCCATCCCAAACATTACAACCCCGAGTAAAATTGTTATGTAACTAGTTAACCCGAGAAATGGTCCAGGAATGAAATATGCAATAGCTGCCATACAAATAACCCAAAATGCAAAATACTTTCCAGCTATATTACTTATCGCTTCTAGTACTTTCACCCAATCATCCCCTATCCTTCAACTGAAAAACTTTATTCGGATTCAAAATGTTTTGTGGGTCAAGAGCTTTCTTTATTTTTTCCATTACGAGTAATGCCGCCCCATGTTCTTCTTCTTGATACTTTCGTTTTCCGATTCCAACGCCATGTTCTCCCGTACACGTTCCACCTCGTTTAAGAGCATATAAAACGATACTTTCATTTATTTCGTCCGCCTTTTCTACTTCTTCTTTATCGTTTGGATCAACCATTAAGAGCACGTGGAAATTTCCGTCTCCTACATGACCAAGAATACCACCGACAAGACCTACTTTATCTAACGTCTCTTTCGCATGTTGGATTGCACCAGCTAATTCTGAAATGGGTACACATACGTCTGTACTCATAAGCTTTTTGCCAGGATAGCTATGAACGTAAGAGTATGCTAGATTATGCCGTGCATCCCATAATTTATTTCTCGCCGCAGTTTCCGTTTCAAAAGCAACTTCTTTACATGTATGATCAAAAACAATTTCCTTCGTAAATTCTATATCTTGCTTTAGTCCAGCTTCATTACCGTGAAACTCTAAAAACAGTGTAGGCTCTTCTCTGTAACTTGTTTCATTATAATGATTTACTTGTTTCATAGATAATTCATCTACAAGTTCAATTCTTGCAATTGGAATACCCGCTTGTAGTATATTAATAACAGCTTCTACTGCATTATTTATAGTTGGAAACGATGCTCTCGCAGCCATAACATGTTCTGGTATGCCGTATACTTTTAATGTTAACTCTGTAAAGCATCCAAGCGTACCTTCTGATCCTACGAAAACACCATTTAAATGGTAACCTGATGACGACTTCGCTGCTAAATTTCCAGTATGTATTACTCCCCCATCAGCAAGAACGACTTCTAAATCACGAACTTGATCACGCATTACCCCATACTTAACTGCTGTCGTTCCGCTCGCATTTGTGGCAGCCATTCCACCTAACGTTGCATCTGCACCTGGGTCTACACTAAAAAACAATCCATACTTTTTCAATTCTTTATTCAGCTGAGAGCGAGTCACTCCTGGCTGTACTCTTACAAGGAAATCTTTCTCTCTTATTTCGAGTATTTTATTCATAAGCGAAAAGTCCATTGTAATTCCTTTTTCATATGGAATAACATGTCCCTCTAAACTAGAACCTACCCCAAAAGGAACGACAGGTTTTCCATGCTCACTCGCTACTTTCATTATCCTACTAACCTCTTCAGTCGTTTTCGGAAAAACAACTACATCAGGTAAACTACTAGTATGATAAGATTCATCTTTACTATGTAACTCTCTTACTGTCGTATTTACAACTACTCGATCTTCGGGAAGTACAGCCTTTAATTCATTTACTAAACGCTCTACCGTTATTTCCATCGTATACTCGCCTACTTCCTATAAATTTGAATTACAAAATATGTTAACTTTCATACATAATAATCCGAAAAATTAAATAATTCAAGTTTTATACATATGAAATTCGTTTCATACTGTCGAATAAACAAAAAGAACTTGCAACAATTGCTGCAAGTTCTTTTCTATAAAGTGAAACTTTAATCAGTAGGGGGTATTCATCCACCACTGATTATCAGCCCTCACCAATCGGGCTTTTACGGGCAGTTGATCCCCTACCTAACTTCTTTGCTTTCGTTGAATTTTGAGTTGGGGGTCTTACTGCCCGGCGAATAGCTGGATAAAACTATATTTTAAATGACTTCTTTATTAACAACATAAACCAAACTAAAGTAACTGCCATTAACGAATGGGAAAACCCTACAATATACGTTAACCCTTTAAAGTCTGCTCCATTTAACTGAAGAAGTCCTCTCGCTGCTAGCGAACCTAACATTAAAGTTAGTGCGATATTATGTACAACAAACCACATATTAAAACTTTTCGCTTCATGAAACGCGAATACTTTTGCTAATCCTAAAGCAATTAAAAAGAAGAAAAAGCCGAGTACAAGTGTATGTGTATGCAAAAGATTTAACAAAGTAGATCCTACAATCCCCTTATACTTTCCATACTCCCTAGCGAAAATTCCTGATAATAAACCGATAATCAAATACGTAAACGATGCATTATATAATTTTTTCATTATGTACCTCCTTGAGTAGAATGTGTAGTGTGTCATATTTAGTAATAATGATAGTTATATAGTAAAAACTCCTAGTTACCTAGGAGTCATTGTATAAGCATCTCACTCTTTACAATCAATTCTAATTATAAAATATCCCTTTATGCAAAACAAACGAACTTTATGTGAACAAGCAAGATTCTTTTAAAATATGTTGCGATTTCGTATTACGCAATCCATACTAATTATTATAAAGTGAAACTTTAATCAGTGGGGGTTTTGTTCATCCCCCACTGATTATTAGTTGAACCAATCGGACGTTTACGGACAGTTGATCTCCCACCTAACTTCTTTGCTCCAACTAAATTTTGAGGTGGGAGTTTTACTGTCCGTTAACGCGGGATAAATGTTAAAGGTGGTGCATTGGATTGATAATTCTTGAAACTGAACGAATCGTTCTTCGCTGGTTTCATATAAAAGACGCTCCATTTATTCTTGAATTAGTAAACGATCCTGCATGGATTCAATTTATTGGTGATAAAAGGATTAAAAACTTAGAAGATGCAAAAAAATACATCTTAAACGGACCCGTTGATATGTATAATAAAATGGGATTTGGTCTTTACTTAGTTGAACGAAAAGAAGATCTTACTCCACTTGGTATGTGCGGACTTATTAAAAGAGATTCATTAGAAGATGTCGATATCGGCTTTGCCTTTTTAGAGAAATTCCGTTCAAATGGGTATGGCTTTGAATCAGCTTCTGCTGTAATCCAATACGGAGTACAAAAACTAGGACTAAAACGAATTGTAGCAATTACTACTATTGATAACACCAATTCAGGAAAGCTTTTAGAAAAAATAGGATTTCAGTTCGAAAAGATAATTTCAGACTCTGGAGAAAATTTAAAGTTATTTGGATATAACATATAATGAATTGTCAGGGTTCTCTTTTAATCTAATCAAAAAATATTTCTTACATATACATTCCTAAAAGTTATTATAATTAAAATACTCATCTGTTTTTTAACATTATAACCACACTAATTTAAATTAAAATTCTGATTTTCGGTACTGTATTTATTCTTAAAAACACCCTATTTTGTTCTTAAAGTTGTCAAAACTCTTATGTAGCTACATGAAAAGTTTATGCTAATATATTAATAAGAAACTATGCGTTCCCTTAACCCTGTATCCGGCCCTGTATTTTTTATAGGGCCTTTGTTTATTTAATTTACTTATCACTTGCTTATACATATTAAAATTCATTTCAGCTTTATTTCCTTACTCAAAAAATTATAAATGATCTAGGAATAAGTAGAGGAGATTCTGATATTGCATCTCCAAAAAAAGAATGTTACTCTAAAAATAGAATAATGAAAGGAATGATGGATGAATAATGATTAACTAATTTATATTTTAAGTTGAATTTTATAACTTCAAACTACAAAATATAGGGTTAGTCTATCCATTTTTATAATTCATTTCATACTTTATTTGTCATGATTCAAATGATTAATAAGTACTTACTTAAGCATAAGCGACAGACTAATCCTTCCGATTAAAAATTGGGGGATTTTTTTATTCCCTTTTATGTAAGTTAAAATTTATTAATCGCTAAATTTACCTAACAAATAAAGGAGCGAAAAAAATGGCTAATTCAGATACTATTATTACACATGTAATGCTCTATATAAGTCGTTAATATCCATCAAACTTATATAGAGGAATTAAAAAATGGATGGATGTTCCGACTTTATATGAAACGTTTCGATATATAAAGGAGGAATTATTATGTCAATGATAAAAGTTCAAGACTTAACTTTTTCATACCCAGGTAGCTTTGATAATATTTTTGAAGGTGTAAACTTTCAAATAGATACGGATTGGAAACTAGGATTTATCGGTAGAAACGGACGAGGTAAAACGACATTCTTTAATTTATTATTAGGAAATTACGAGTATAGTGGAAAAATCCTTGCTTCTGTTGAATTCAATTACTTCCCCTACCCTGTTGCAGATAAGAACAAATTTACTCATGAAATCCTTGAGGAAATTTGTCCCCAAGCAGAAGATTGGGAATTTCTACGTGAAATATCCTATTTAAATGTTGATGCCGAGGTCATGTACAGACCGTTTAAAACTTTATCAAATGGATAACAAACAAAGGTGTTGCTTGCTGCACTGTTTTTAAATGAGGGCCAATTCCTACTAATTGATGAACCAACAAACCACCTAGACACGGATGCACGAAAAATAGTCTCTGATTATCTAAGGAAGAAAAAAGGGTTTATTTTAATTTCACATGACAGAATCTTTTTGGATGGATGCGTTGACCATATCTTATCTATAAATAGAGCAAATATTGAAGTTCAAAGCGGGAACTATTCTTCTTGGAAATTAAATTTCGATAGACAGCAAGAGCACGAAGAGGCTACAAATGATCGTCTACAAAAAGACATTGGAAGATTAAAACAGTCTTCCAAGCGTTCAGCAAGTTGGTCTCATGATGTAGAAGCTTCAAAAAATGGAACAAGGAATTCAGGTTCTAAATTGGATAAGGGATTTGTAGGACATAAAGCAGCCAAGATGATGAAAAGAGCAAAAAACCTAGAATCAAGGCAACAAAAAGCTATTGAAGAAAAGTCAAAATTACTAAAAAATGTGGAGAAAACTGAGTCATTAAAATTAGAAGCATTGAAGTTCAAGTCAAATGAATTCGTTACTTTGGCTGACGTGTCTGTTACGTACGATGACCAAGTCGTGAATGAGCCAATTAACTTCGTAGTTGAACAAGGTGACCGAATTGTGCTTGATGGCAAGAATGGGAGCGGGAAAAGCAGTATCCTAAAACTAATTCTAGGGTATCCGATACAGCATACAGGTTTAGTTGCATTAGGTACAGGACTCACCATTTCCTATGTTCAACAAGATACTTCTCATTTGAAAGGATCGCTATCAAATTTTATTGAAGAGCACAAGATTGATGAGACATTATTTAAATCCATCCTACGAAAGATGGATTTTGACCGAATTCAATTTGAAAAAGATATATTTCATTATTCTGGTGGACAAAAGAAAAAACTGCTTATCGCTAAAAGTTTATGTAAAAAAGCCCATATGTATATATGGGATGAACCATTAAACTTTATAGATATTTATTCACGCATGCAAATTGAAGAGCTAATTCAAAAATTTAATCCCACAATGATTATTGTTGAGCATGATAAGGCATTTCAACAAACCATTGCAACGAAAACTATATCTATGTAACTCCACTCGAATCATTAATAAAGTGAAACTTTAATCAGTGGGGGTTTTCTTCATCCCCCACTGATTATTAGTTGAACTAATCGGACTTTAGTGGGATAAATCCCCACTAGTTGAACCAATCGGACTTTAGTGGGATAAATCAAGCCATTAGTCTATACAGTATTTGAATGAAGTGTCCAAAAAAGCCTAATTTCTCTACAATCCATTGAGAAATTAGCATTGGTGCCTCCTTCAAGTCCTAATGCACATCTTAAAAAGAGCACTTTTGAAAAGTACTCTTTTTAGCTACAAACCTAGAATTCCTACAATCTGGCGAGCCTTAACATTATCGATATAATAATGCATCTCTAACCCTCGTCTTTCTGCACGGAGCACGGTTCCCCTCAATTTTGATAGATGCTGTGAAACAGTAGATTGCGGAAGTCCTAATATTTCTGTCAACTGTGTAACATTACACAATTTATGGTGCATTAATTCATTTACAATCTTCAATCGAACGGGATGTGCCATTACTTTTAATACATCTACATCTTCCTCTCGGATGTTAGCTAGATCTCTATTAGATATTAATATTGTCATTTCGCATTCCCCTTTATTATTAATTTCTATTTTCCAATTATCCTTATAAGTAGTACTTATATATATTTACCATTTATCCTGTTGAGAAAATGTATTCTCGTTCTTAATCAAAAAAGACACCAATCCTATGAACAGTTTTTACTGTTCCAATGAATTGATGTCCTCTAATTTTTAGCCAAACTATATTTTGTTTTAAAAAAGTTATTTTATAGTAGACATTCTCTCGTTGACACAAACTAGTAGATTAGCGATGGGAATATCAAGATGTATTGATAAGCGGTTGGAAGTAATTGTTTTTTTGTTTAATAGCAAAAAACGAGCCTCCCCTCAAATTAGATAAGGTGCTCGTTTTCATTTTGATTGGTAATTCTTAATTCAATTTAGTTTTTTTCCAATAAGGAAAGATTAAATCACCTTAAAACAAAGCGATTTAAATTTAATTCATAGACCTTACTGAAACTTGGAATTGCCCCTTAGAATCATCATCATTTGAAACGTAAATTTTATATGTTCCGCTCGGTAATGGAGATAAAGCATTCTGTACATTTGTAACATTAATTTGTTGTTCTCCAGGTTTTATATAACCACCAACAATTAGCTCCATATTTGGACCTTTCACACTATATCCCATTGTATTTTGACCATTATTTTTCATAAAGAAGCTTAAATTTTCACTCCCATTATATACAAAAGAAGTTACAGCCTCTCCACTATAATCCATTGTTTGAGTTAATAATAAGTCTACAGGAACATGTTCAACTATATGAATGGTATCATTCGTTTTGTGTATTTCTTCAGCATAAGTATTATTTCCTAACACACCAAGTGTTAATGCTGAAATCACTCCACAACTAAGCACTAGTTTATTTAACTTCATTTTAAGCTCCCCCTTGATGTTTGTAATCTATTACCATCATACATTCTTTTTCAAGTACGTTTTTATGTAATAATTCATATCTTTAAACCTATATATTTTAACTTTATACCTTAATAGTTACTGAAACACTCACATTGATAAAGCTACAGTATTATGATTCATAAAAAACATGTAAATTTCAAAATTTGTTTAACGAGAATTCATACAATTAAGTACCAACACACTCAATTAAATAGCGTTTCCATTTTAAATAAAATATACTAATGAAAAATTTTGAAATTTCCACTTTATAATTTGGTATATTCCATGTTAATATAACGAAGGCTACAAATAGAATCCACAAAATATCTTTTTTCACAGATTATTCATACTTAAAACCCTATTATTTTATTAGTAACTCAATCCCAATTTTACTTATACAAAATTCAATTTCTAGTTTCATATGTATAAATATCAAAGTAGATTTTTTTATCTATTATTTTTCCTAACTTCCTTATCAATTCTAATAAAGTGAAATTTTAATCAGTGGGGTTTTGTTCATCCCCCACCTAACTTCTTTGCTTCCAATGAATTTTGAGGTGGGGGTC
>NZ_QOZX01000161.1:0-1251 GCF_008368895.1 Bacillus sp. BB081 | reverse complement strand
TTGGAGAAGAGCTGTACAAAATTGGTAAACATAAACGCGTTCGTATTTTACCAATCTATGGTGGTCAAGATATTAACCGCCAAATTCGTGCTCTAAAAAAACACCCACACATTATTGTTGGTACGCCGGGTCGTATTTTAGATCATATTAACCGTAAAACACTTCGCTTACAAAACGTAGAGACAGTTGTTCTTGACGAAGCGGATGAAATGTTAAACATGGGCTTCATTGAAGATATTGAAGCGATTTTAACAGATGTGCCAGATACACATCAAACATTATTATTCTCAGCGACAATGCCAGATCCAATCCGTCGTATTGCTGAGCGTTTCATGACTGAGCCTCAACACATTAAAGTAAAAGCAAAAGAAGTAACAATGCCAAACATTCAGCAGTTCTATTTAGAAGTGCAAGAAAAGAAAAAGTTTGACGTGTTAACACGCTTACTAGATATTCAATCTCCAGAGCTTGCAATCGTATTCGGTCGTACAAAGCGTCGTGTTGATGAATTATCAGAAGCATTAAACTTACGTGGTTATGCAGCAGAAGGTATTCACGGTGACTTAACACAAGCGAAGCGTATGTCTGTATTACGTAAATTTAAAGAAGGTGCTATTGAAGTTCTTGTTGCAACAGACGTTGCTGCACGTGGTCTTGATATTTCAGGCGTAACACATGTATATAACTTCGATATCCCACAAGATCCAGAATCATACGTTCACCGTATCGGTCGTACTGGCCGTGCAGGTAAAAAAGGTATTGCAATGTTATTTGTAACACCACGTGAATCAGGACAATTAAAAAATATCGAGCGCACTACAAAACGTAAAGTTGATCGTATGGAAGCACCGACACTTGACGAGGCATTAGAAGGTCAACAACGTTTAATCGCTGAAAAACTTCAAAGCACAATTGAAAATGATAATTTATCATACTACAAGCGTATTGCAGAAGAAATGTTAGAAGAGAATGATTCTGTAACAGTAGTAGCTGCTGCTTTAAAAATGATGACAAAAGAGCCAGATACAACTCCAATCGCTTTAACGTCAGAACCACCAGTTGTTTCAAGAGGTGGCGGTTCTAAAAAACGCGGCGGTAACGGAGGCGGATACCGTGATGGTAACCGTAATCGTAGTCGTGACGGACGCGGCGGTGGCGATGGTCGTAACCGTGATCGCAATCGTGATGGTGGTAGCCGTGGTGGCGATGGCCGTAACCGTGATCGTGATCGTAATCGTGATGGTGGTAGCC
>NZ_QOZX01000160.1:0-896 GCF_008368895.1 Bacillus sp. BB081 | reverse complement strand
TCCCCTACAAGATAATGCGCAAGGTCTATTAAGTGAGCGCCAAGATCACCATGAGAACCAGAACCGGCAATTTCTTTTTGCAGACGCCAGACTAATGGGAAATGAGGATCAAGCAACCAGTCTTGAAGAAACCATGCGCGAAAATGCCGAATTTCTCCCAACCGCCCGCTATCAATTAACTTCTTCGCTAATCGTACCGCAGGTGAAAAACGATAATTAAACCCAATCATATGCACAATTCCTGCTTGATTTGCGGCTTCTAACATTTCGCGTGAATCAGCAAGTGATAAAGCTAACGGTTTCTCACAAAAGAGATGTTTACCCGCTTGTACGGCTGCTAACGCAATTTCTTTGTGCATATTACTCGGTGCATTAATATCAATAGATCAATATCAGGACGAGCGATCAAATCTTGCCAATCTGTTACATATTCTGCCCAACCCGAATTGCGCTGCGGCTTGTTCCACTTGCTTGGAATCACGACCACAGATAACAGACATGTGAGGCTTTGCTGCTTTTGGAAAAAACATCGGTAGACTGCGATATGCATTGCTATGCGCCTTCCCCATAAATTTATACCCAATCATGCCAATATGTATATCTTTCATCTGATCTCCTCCTTAGAAATATAACGCTTTCATAAAAAAGAATATCAATCCATCACTTGATTTTATTATGGCAGAATCAATAGTCGATCACAATCAAATCCAAAACAATGTTTGTCCAAAGCGAGAACGGGTATATATAGAAAGGAACACTATACTGATTTCAATACGAGGAGGAGTTAATCATGACAGAAGAAAACAAACAACCCGAAACTCATTCAGAAGATACACTGATGGAGAAAAAGAGAAAAGAGGATGGCTCCAATATCGAGACACAAGCCGATGAATGGA